>NZ_JAZDCG010000030.1:0-45212 GCF_036321705.1 Brachybacterium sp. J144 | reverse complement strand
CACCCACAGGAGAACCCCCCCCCCCCTCCTCTTGAGAAGCGGCTCCGCCGCTCGTCGGCCGCGGCGGGATCAGCCGTGCAGGTGGTCGGTGCGCTCGGGCACGGTCTCGGGCTCCAGGCGGATCTTCACGACCGGGCCCACCGGGGAGCCGGTCCCGGGGCCGACGGCGACCTGGAGCGCGTCCACGGTGCGCTCCACGCGGAGCGGCTCCCCGCCGCCGAGGAGCGTCACGGAGCGGATCTCCTGCGGGAGCAGCCGCAGGCCGGTGCCGAAGGAGCGGATGCGCAGCACGCCGTCTTCCGGGTGGGCGAGCGCGATCGCGTAGACGTAGTCGCCGGTCACGTCGTGGCGGGTGGTGAAGCGGAAGTCGGCGGCGGTGTGCTGCACCGCGGCGCCGTCCACGAAGGACCCGGCCACTGATCGGGTGGGGCCCTCCTCGGCGACGATCCACGGGCGCGTCCCGAAGATCGCCTCCCCGTGACCGGTGAGCCAGTCGCCGATCTCCTCGAGCATCTGCTGCTCCTCGGGGGCGATGGTGCCGTCGGGCCGGGGGCCGATGTTCAGCAGCAGGTTGCCGTTCTTGGAGACGGTGTCGGCCAGCTCGACGACGAGCTCGGTGACGGTCTTGTACTCGTGGCCCTCGATCCAGCACCAGGAGGAGCGGGAGACGGAGGTGTCGTTCTGCCAGGGCACCGGGCGGATCCCGCCCATGGTGCCGCGCTCGATGTCGTAGACGGCGCTGCCCTCGGCGAAGGCCTCCCACTTGTAGTTGATGACCACCTCCCGCCCCCATTCGGCGGCGCGGTTGTAGTAGTACGCGGCGAGGCGTCGGAGGTAGGGCTCGAAGGCGGGCTGCTCGATCCACCAGTCGAACCAGAGCACCTGCGGGCGGTAGCGGTCGATGATCTCGACGGTGCGCAGCAGCCAGTCCTCCAGGTGGCGCTCGTTCGGGGCGGTCTCCTCGCGCTGCGCGGGGCCGTAGAAGTCCTGGAAGCGGGGGTCGCGCACGTCGGAGTCGAAGCGGGTGCCGCCGTTCATGAAGAACCAGTGCTCGGCGCGGTGGGAGGAGGCGCCGCGGGTCATCGAGGCGTCGTCGGCGGCGGTGAGCAGGTCGCCGAGGACGTCCCGGCGGGGCCCCATCTGCGCCGCGCTCCATCGGGAGCGGGCGGTGTCGTACATCGCGAAGCCGTCGTGGTGCTCGGCGACGGGCACCACGTACTGGGCGCCCGCGCGTCGGAACAGCGCCGCCCAGGCGCCTGGGTCGTAGTCCTCCATGGTGAAGGACGGGATGAAGTCCTTGTAGCCGAACTCGGCGTGCGGACCGTAGGTCTCCAGGTGGTGGGAGTGCTCCCGGGTGCCCTCGAGGTACATGGTGCGCGAGTACCACTCGCTGCCGAAGGCGGGGACCGAGTAGATCCCCCAGTGCAGGAAGATCCCGAACTTCGCGTCCGCGTACCAGCGGGGCACCTCGTAGCTGCGCAGGGAGTCCCAGTCCGCGCTGTACGGGCCGCGGCCGATCACCGCGTCCACCTCCGCGAGCGCGGCGGTGTTGTCGGAGACGTCGACCGCGGGCGGGAGGGAGTCGGGGTCGAGCCGGGGCAGGCCGTGCGATGCGGTCATGGGGTCCTCTTCTGGGGAGGTCGGTGCGTCGGTGCACTGTGCTCAGCGCGGCTGCGGTGCCGACGGGGGCGCTCGAGGGGACGAATCGTTTCGCGTGCTTTACCGTAGGATCGGCGGACGCGCCCGTCAAGCCTCCGCGGAGGGAGATCCGATGACCTCGTACAAGGACATCCGGGCCGAGACGGGCCTGGCTCTCTCGACGATCTCGAAGCACTTCAACGGCCTCCCGGTCCGGCCCGAGAACCGTGCGGCGATCGAGGCGGCCGCGGCCCGCCTCGGCTACCGGCCGAACGTCCTGGCCAGCGGGCTGCGCTCGCAGCGCTCACGGACGGTGGGCGTGCTGCTGCCCGTGCTCGACAACGGCTTCCACCTCGCGCTGATCGCGGGGGTCGAGGCGGCGCTGCGCCCCGCCGGGCTGAGCGTGATCGTCTCCTCCAGCCCCGATGCCTCCACGGGTGCGACGGAGCTGCTGCGCAGTCGTCAGGTCGACGGCATCATCGCTGTCGCCTCGCCGCACGATCTGGAGGCCCTGCGCCGCGCCGCGCGGGAGATCCCCGTCGTGCTGATCGACTGGGAGGCGGACGTCCCCGGCAGCGACGGCGTGTTCCTCGACAACCGCGAGGCCGGCCGGATCGCCGCCCGCCACCTGCTGGATCACGGCCATCGTGCACTGGCCGTGGTGGGCGGGGACCGGAGCATCTCCACCACGAACGAACGCACCGAGGGCTTCCTCCGCGAGGCGGCCGATGCCGGCGCCGCGGTGGCGCCGGAGCTCGTGACCAGCGGGCCGCTCACCATCGAACAGGGCCGACGCGCGATGGGCGAGATCCTCCTGCGCCGCGATCGGCCCACCGCCGTCTTCTCCTCGAACTACGAGCTCACCCTCGGCTCCGTGATCGCCATGAACGAGTCCGGCCTGCGGATCGGCGAGGACATCTCGCTGATCGGATTCGACGGAACGGATCTGGCGCGCGCCCTGCAGCCCACCCTGACCCACGTCGAGCAGCCCGAGCACGAGATCGCGGCGCACGCCGCGGCCCGACTCCGCACACGACTCGACGGGGGTCGCAGCGCGGGTCCGGAGCGGGTGCTGCTCATGCCGCGCCTGATCACGGGCGGGTCGGTCCGCCGACGGTAGGAGCGGCGGCGGTCGGGAGGTGCGCTCCGTGACGTGGAGGAAGGCCCGGCATCACTGCAGCTCGATCGCGTCGATCAGGTAGGCGGGCACCGTGGTGCTGCCACCGATCTGCGTGGCGTAGTTGATACTCCCTCCGATCGTGACCCACATCTGCACCTCGTCGTCGCCGACGAAGGGGTCGGCGGGAGGCAGCCACCGCCTCGCATCCCACGACGAGTGTCATCGCCGGCGCTCGTTCACGAGACCGAGATCCGCGCAACGCTTGACAGGAGGGGCTGCGTGATCCACGATCTGCGTCATACGAATAACGCCAGCGTGGACGTGACCGGCCCGAGGCGACGATCGACGAGATCCGGAGGTGCGAGAGATGGCGCAACGCCCGACCATGAATGACGTCGCCGCAGCCGCCGGCGTCTCCCAGGCCGTGGTGTCCATCGTCCTCAGCGGGTCGTACGCAGGGCGCGCCTCGGAGACTACGGCGCAGCGCGTGCGGGACGCCGCGGCAGACCTCGACTACCGCCCTAACCTTCAGGCGAAGAGCCTGAAGACAGGCGTAGCCGAGATCATCGGGCTGGTGGGCGACGAGGTCGCCACTGCGCCGTTCTCGGGAATGCTCATCAAGGGCGCCCAGGACCGCGCCTGGCAGGACGACCACATGCTCATGACCATCGACACCGGTGGCGACGACGCCCTCGAGAGCGCAGCGATCGGGACGATGCTCTCGCACCGCGTGCGCGGAGTCATCTACACCGCCATGTATCACCGCGAGGTGGAGATCCCGGCAGCAGCACTCAGCACACGGGCGGTATGCCTGAACGCCCGAGAGCGGGACAACAGGGTCCCGAGCGTCACGCCGGATGAGGTCACCGGCGGATACGAGGCGACAAAGGTCCTGCTCGATGCCGGGCACACCCGGATCGCGATGATCAACATCCATGACGTCCTGCCTGCGGGCCGCGGGCGGCGCGAGGGGTACGAGCGAGCTCTGCGCGAGGCGGGCATCGATCCGGTCCCGGACCTCGTCTACCGGGGCGAAGGAGTGCAGCGCTCCGGGTTCGAGGCCTCCCGGCACCTGATGAGCCTCGATGAGCCCCCGACAGCCATCTTCTGCGGCAACGACCGCAGCGCTCTCGGCGCGTACCAAGCCCTTGCCGAGCTCGGTCTGCGGATCCCCGAGGACGTGTCGATCGTGGGCTTCGACGACCAGGATCTGCTGCGCGACTTCTTCCATCCGCCGCTGACCACCGTTCGCCTGCCCTTCGCCGAGATGGGCGATCGTGCGGCCGCTCTCGTTCTCGATGCAGATGCTCCGGCGGAGGCCCACCTGATCCACTGTCCCGTCATCCATCGCCAGTCCGTTGCCCCACCGAAAGGACGATGATGTCTCCTTCACCCGCTGTCGACGCGGTCGACAACGCACACCCGGTCACCGCCGACCACGGTGCCGAAGTCGCCGCGTCGCCGACCGAAGCACCTCCCCCGCGCGCGAAACGGCGACTCCCGGTCCGCATTTTTCACGCCTGGCAGTTATACGTATTACTGACGCCGTCGCTGATCTACCTCTTCGTCTTCAAGTACTGGCCGATGTACGGCGCCCAGATCGCTTTCCGGGATTACAACCCGGTCGACGGCTTCTTCTGGAGCCCGTGGGTGGGACTGGACCACTTCGTCACCTTCGTGAACTCGTTCCAATTCGAACGGCTCGTCGCAAACACCCTGACGATCAACACAGTCGGGCTGCTGGTGGCCTTCCCCGTCCCCATCATCCTCGCGCTGATCGTGAACCAGCTGCCCAGCGAACGGTTCAAGCGGTTCACGCAGACCGTCCTCTACGCGCCCTCGTTCATCTCGGTCGTGGTCGTCGTGGGCATGATCCACCTGCTGTTCTCGCCCAGCTCCGGCATGGTCAACCACGCGATCTCGCTCCTGGGCGGAGATCCGATCTACTTCATGGGCAGCCCCGAATGGTTCCGACCCCTGTACATCGGCTCGGACATCTGGCAGAACGCCGGCTTCTCGATGATCATCTACCTCGCAGCGCTGACGGCGATCGACCCCTCACTGCACGAGGCCGCCCGAATGGACGGCGCGAACCGCTTCCAGCGGATCAGGCACATCGATATACCGGGCATTCTCCCGGTGATCACGATTCTGTTCATCCTCGCAGTGGGGAACATCTTCAACCTCGGCTTCGAGAAGGTCTACCTCATGCAGACCGACCTCAACCTCCCCACCTCCGAGGTCATCAACACCTATGTCTACAAGACCGGCCTGCAGAACGCCCAGTTCAGCTATTCCGCAGCTATCGGGCTGTTCAACTCCGTCCTCAACCTCCTTCTCCTCCTGACCTTCAACTGGGTCGCGAAGAAGGCCAACCAATCGAGCCTGTGGTGAAGAACATGTCGAGCATTCCGATCTCCTCCAGGATCCCGCTGCGCCGGGAGCCCCTCCACCGCCGACTGGCCGACCCACTGTTCGGCCTGGTCACCTACGGCCTGATCGGCCTGTCGATCTTCGCGATCGTCTATCCGCTCTACTTCATCGTGATCGCCTCGATCTCCGACCCGAACCTGGTCCAGCAGGGCAAAGTCGTCTTCTTCCCGCGAGGCATCACCTTCGAGGGGTATCTGACGATCTTCAGCACGTCCACGATCGTGCGCGGCTTCGCGAACTCCGTGCTCTACACGGTGGTCGGCACCGCGCTCAGCGTGACGATGATCCTCACCGGCGCCTACGCGCTGAGCCGGAAGGACATGCCCGGTCGTAACCTGTTCATGGTCCTCTTCGTCATCACGATGTTCTTCGACGGCGGCATGATCGCCCGATATCTCGTGGTCAAGGACCTGGGCATGCTCAACACGATGTGGGCGGTGGTGCTCCCCGGTGCCGTCGGCGTCTGGAACCTGATCATCGCGAGAACGTTCCTCGAGCAGAACCTCTCCCCGGAGCTGCGGGAAGCCGCGCAGCTCGACGGAGCATCGGACTTCCGCTTCTTCTTCAGGATCGCGCTACCGCTGTCGAAGCCGCTCATCGTCCTGATGGTGATGATCCATCTGGTCGCGAACTGGAATGCGTTCTTCGACGCGATGATCTACCTGAACGACGAGTCGAAGTACCCACTGCAGCTCATCCTGCGCAATGTCCTCATCCAGTCCCAGGCCTCCTCCTCCGGAATGGACATGGCCTCGATGGAGAGCACCGCCGCAGCTCAACGAATGGGCGAGCTGCTGAAGTACTCGATGATCGTCGTCTCCACGATTCCCCTGCTCATCGCCTTCCCTTTCCTTCAGCGTCACTTCATCAAGGGCGCGACGCTCGGCGCCCTGAAGAGCTGACTCACCGCCGCCCGCCTCACTTCGCTTCTCCCGTTCCACCCCACCCACAATGCACACCGTTACAAAGGAGTTCCGTCATGCTTTCTCGTCGTCGATTCACCCTCTCTGCCACCGCCCTCGGAGTCACGATGCTGGGCGTCGCTGGCTGTTCCCGCCCCTCGGCGCGCACCACCGATGACCTCTCCTCCGACGTCGGACTGACCGACTCGGGCCTGCCGATCGTGACAGAGGAGCTGACTCTCTCCTTCGGCGGCGCGAAGTCTCCGCTCGCACCGGACTACGAGTCGATGGAGCTGGTCCAGACCTGGAGCGCTGACTCCGGGATCGAGATCACCTGGAACAACGAGCCCGACGAGGTCTGGGGCGAGAAGAAGAACCTGCTGCTGGCCAGCGGCGAGCTCCCTGACGCCCTCTTCAACACCGGGCTCTCCGATGCCGAGGTCGCCAAGTACGGGGAAAATGGCACCCTGATCGCTCTGGAGGACCTGATCGAGGAGCACGCCCCCACCCTGGCGGGGATCCTCGCAGAGCGTCCGGACATCAAGGCCGCCATCACCGCATCCGATGGCCACATCTACACCCTTCCGTCCGTGGAGGAGATGGGGCTGGTCGAGTTCCCCCGCATGCTGTTCATCAACACGGACTGGCTCGCGGAACACGATCTGGAGATGCCCACGACTGTCGAGGAGTACCACCAGGCACTGCTGACCTTCAAGCAGAACGGGCCGGAGGGTGCCATCCCGCTCTCCTTCCTCGGAATCGGCGACATCGCCGACCTGATCGCAGCGATCGGCGGCCAGACCGACAATCCGGACCACCGCATCGTCGAGGACGGGAAGGTCGTGTTCACGGCGAACACCGACGGGTTCCGCGAAGCGATCGCCGAGCTGCACACCTGGTACGGCGAGGGCCTCATCGACCAGGAGGCCTTCTCTCAGGACTACGTCAAGTTCGTCGCCAAGGGCAAGGCGGAGCCACAGTCCCTGGGTTCGTTCTACTTCTGGGAGGTCCCTGAGGTGGTCGGGCCCGAGCGTGCGGGAAACTACGCGATCGTGCCGATCTTCCCGGGCCCGGATGGTGTCCAGCGCGCCTGCGTCGCCAACAACCAGGAGATCAACCGCGGCGCCTTCGCGATCACTCGCACCAACCAGTACGCTGCGGCCACTCTGCGCTGGGCGGACATGCTCTTCGATCCGGTGATGAGCGCACAGGCCAACTGGGGACCGATCGGGGTCTCGCAGCAGATCAACGAGGACGGTCTGCTCGAGCAGATCCCCGTCGGCGAGGGCGAGACCGAGCAGGAGCGCCGCGTGAAGGTCGCCCCCGGCGGCCCGAAGATCATCACGGCGCAGGATTTCGAGACGGTCGTGCTGGCCGAGCCGCGCGCCGCCGAGCGCCAGGCACAGATCGCCGAGTTCTACGAGCCCCACCGCGCCAACGAGAAGTACCCGCCGGTCATGCTCTCGGTCGATGAGCTGAACCGGATCAGCACCATCGAGACCGACATCAGCACCCTGGTCACCGAGAAGATCGCCACCTGGATCGTGCGCGGCGGCATCGAGGAGGAGTGGGACGCCTACGTCAACCAGCTGGAGACCATCGGCCTGCCCGAGGTGATCGAGGTCTATCAGGCCGCTTACGACCGCTTCACCGCGAACTCCTGACGCTCCCGACGCCCCGTCGCCACGACTCCTGCCCTACCCGCCTCCCGAGAGAGATCATGAACTCGACGTCATCGCCCGTTGCGCTCGCCGACATCCACCGCCCCAGGTTCCATCTCACCGCGGAGGACACCTGGATGAACGACCCCAACGGCCTCATCCGGCACAAGGGGATGTGGCACGCGTTCTTCCAGAACAATCCTCTCGGGAGCACGTGGGGCAACATGTCCTGGGGTCACGCGATCTCGCGCGACCTGGCGACCTGGACCAACCTGCCCGTCGCACTGCCCTTCTCCGAGACTGAGCTGATCTTCTCCGGAAGCATCGTCCACGATGCCGAGAACAGTTCCGGCCTCGGCATCCCCGGGGAAGAGGGCCCGCTCGTCGCGTTCTACACCAGCGCCTTCACGCAGACCCATCACACGACGCCGGGCATACAGGCCCAATCGATCGCCTACTCCCAGGACGGCGGCGCGACCTGGACCTTCTATGCGGACAATCCTGTTCTCTCTCGTGATTCGGAGAACTTCCGTGACCCGAAGGTGTTCTTCCATCGCGAGAGCGGCCGCTGGATCATGGTCACGGTCGAGGCCCTCGACCACAGTGTCCACTTCCATGCCTCCGATGATCTGCTGGCGTGGGAGCCCACCTCCGTGTTCACCCATCCGGGCCTGGACGGCGGCATCTGGGAGTGCCCCGATCTGCTGCGCGTGCCGAGCCCTGACGGCGGGGAGGACTCGTGGGTCCTCGTGCTCAGCACGAATCCCGGCGGCCCGGCCGGCGGCTCTGGAACCTATTGCCTCATCGGGCGTTTCGACGGGGAGCGTTTCGACGCCGACGCGCCCCCGCAGCCGCTCGACCTCGGGCCGGACTGCTATGCGGCGGTCTCCTTCTCCGGCGTCGACGGGGATCCGGTGCTGTTGGGCTGGATGAACAACTGGGCCTACGCCGAGCTGACCCCGACCAGTCCGTGGCGCTCGTCGATGACGCTCCCCCGTACGCTCCACCTCGAGCCGGCGGCCGATGGTGCCCTCGAGGTCATCCAGCACCTGATCATCCCCGAGCAGATCCGGACGCTCGACCTCGAGGTGCCGGACTCCTCCGCCGTCCTCGCGGAGCTCGAGGCGGAGGAGCCGTTCCGGCTGCGCGGCGAGCTGCCCACCGGGTCCGCGAACCGGCTGGTGCTGCGTTTCGGCGACGGCGGGCGGGATCGCGATCTGGTGCTCGCCATCGACTCCGAGGGGCACGTCTCCTTGGATCGCAGCAGCGCGCATGAGGAGCCGTTCGCCCCCGAGCACACGCACTCCCGGCCCTATGCTCCGAGAGGGGATGGCGAGTCGGTCGCCTTCGATCTCGTCGTCGACCGCTCGTGCGTGGACCTCGAGCTGGACCATGGCCGTGCCCTGATCTCCCAGCAGATCTTCCCAGGTGCTCGCACGGTCACCGTGCTCACCGAACCTGCGGCATGAGTGAGCCCACCGCTCTCGTCATCGGGGAGGCTCTGACAGATGTCGTCCGCGCTGCGGACGGCACGGTGCGGTCGCGCCCCGGGGGCAGCCCCTCGAACGTCGCCGTGGGTCTCGCACGGCTCGGGGTCCACACCGCGCTGCACAGCTGCCTGGGCGCCGACGCGAACGGCGACGCCCTGCGGAAGCATCTCGAGCAGTCGGGCGTGACTCTGCGCGACGGCGGTGCCGAGCCTCCGTCCAGGACATCGACCGCCGAGGCGCAGATCGGCCCGGACGGTGCGGCGACCTACCGCTTCGACATCGAGTGGAACCCCGGGGAGATACGGCTCGACCCGGTGCGCCTCGTCCATACCGGTTCGCTGGCGACGGCGATTGAGCCGGGCGCCGCCGCGGTGGAGGCAGCACTCTCCGCTGCACACCCGGACGCGCTCCTCAGCTTCGACCCGAACGTCCGGCCGTCGCTCGGCCTGCCGGCGGACGGCATCCGCCGCAGGGTGGAGCGCATCGCCGACCGGGCGCACGTCGTGAAGATGAGCGATGAGGACCTCGAGTGGCTATATCCCGCCGAGCCCCTCGTCGACGTCGCGGACCGGATGCACGAGTCGGGTGTGGCGCTGTTCGTCGTGACCCGTGGCGCCCAGGGCTGCACGCTCAGCACCCCGCACTGGGACGCCGAGATCCCGGCGATACCGGTCACCGTCGCCGACACCATCGGGGCGGGCGATGCGTTCATGTCGGGCCTGCTCTTCGCGATCCTCACCGCCGACGCGGACCAGGAACTCCGCGACGGCGCCGTCCCTCAGCAGGCCGCAGAGTCATGGGCCGACACCGCGCTGCGGAGTGCCGCGATCACGGTGGGACGACGCGGGGCGGAGCCGCCGTTCCTCGAGGAACTGGTCGGGAGCTCAGCGCAGATCTTGCCCTGAGCGGTCATCAGCTCGAACCCGGTCGGTGAGTCCCCGACGCCAGAACCGAGGAGTTCGCCACAAGCTCCCCTCCCGCCCTGACCGCCTGGCCTCTCGGCGAAGGATCGTTGCACCACTTCCCGGGTCTCGACGTATGAATTTCTCTGGAATTGCAGTTTCGCCGGTCCAGGGAAAAGCAGGGTCTCATGCGCGTTCGTCGATCCGTTGCGTCTGTCGTCGCTGCGGCCATGATGCTCTCCGCGGGCCTCATCGCCTGCACCTCGGGGGCGGACTCCTCCGGCTCAGGCGCTGCGACGGAGACGGCGACCAGCACCGTCGAGGAGTCGACGGCCGAGGAGGTGGCCGCACTTCCGGCGGAGTTCACGATGCCAATCGGTGAGGGGCTCGAGCTGGGGGACCCCCGAGAGGACGCGTACCTGGGGCAGGCCGTAACCGACTTCGATCTCGACTATGAGGGCCCGCTGACCTACCAGCCGATTCAGGTGGGCGGGGACGCTCACTGGCTGACCTTCGACCGTTCTGCGGACTACGCACAGCAAGGGGACCGCTCGGTCCACGAAACGTGGCCCGACTACTTGGTGGACCGGGTGCCCAGCCTGCTCGTCGAGGCGAACACCGCCGTCGCCGAGCCGACCCGCACCGCGACCGACGCCCTGCTCGGCGACGTGCTATTCACCGCGAGCAACCACATGACGAACCGGTGCTCGCGGTCGGACGGGTGAGCACGGTGGCGACGCGCCTGTTCGTCGGCGTCGACCTCGCGGCGGACCCGCGCCGGACCGGCCTCGCCACCCTCCACGAGGAGGGCGACCGAGCCCGGATCGAGCGCGTCCGCGTGGGGGCGAACGACGACGACGTGCTCGCCGCCGTCCTCTCCGCGGCGAAAGCCACTGAGTGATCAGACAGGTCGGGAGGATCGATGGCGGGGACATCCCAGGTCGACAAGGCGTTCGAGGGCCTGCGCCGGATGATCTCCTCCGGGGCGATCGCCCCGGGTCAACGACTCCCGAGCGAGCAGGAGCTGTGCAGCGAGCTCGACGTGTCCCGCAGCTCCCTGCGGGAGGCGCAGAAGATGCTCGGGTTCGCGGGAGTGCTCACCTCCCGGACCGGGGCCGGCACCTTCATCTCGGATCTCACGGCGGAGACGGTGATGTCCGGACTGTCCGTCACGATCCCGCTGATCCCGCTCGAGGAGTACCTGGGCCTGTTCGAGATCCGCCAGCTGCTCGAGGGGCACGCCGCCGCCCACGCCGCAGCGCATTTCACCGAGGACCAGCGCGCACAGCTGCTCGCCCTCGCCGAGGAGCTCGCCGACCGCCCCTGGGAGGACGAGGGCTCCGCGCTCGACGACGCCTTCCACGACCTGCTCATCTCCGGAGCGGGAAACGCCCCCATCTCCGCTCTGCTCAAGGCCATGCGTCAACGCGGTCGCCACTACCGGGTGTTCGAGCACGACGACGCGATAGAGCTCAAGCGCACCAGCGACGCCGAGCACCTGCGGATCGCACGCGCGATCCTCGCCCGCGACCCCGTGCAGGCGCACCTCGAGGCGATGGCGCACATCCGCACCACGCGCACCTG
This sequence comes from Brachybacterium sp. J144, assembly GCF_036321705.1. NCBI lineage: Bacteria > Bacillati > Actinomycetota > Actinomycetes > Micrococcales > Dermabacteraceae > Brachybacterium > Brachybacterium sp. J144. Next base: position 33,482 of record NZ_JAZDCG010000030.1, on the reverse strand, counting down.
GCTCGAAGGGCTGCGCCCCGTCCCGGAGCCGTGAGGGGCCGGGGAAGCCAGGCCGACGGCACTGAGACACCCACTGGCGCAGCTCAGATGTCACACCCCGGCCCTACCCTCCCTCCATGATCATGTTCTTCGGCGAGGAGCCGGAACCGCCGTACACGGAGCCCCGGGGCACGTGCCCCGACTGCGGATCGCCTCGCGTGAGGCACCATCTGCTCGGGATGCCGGACCCGCGCACGCAGCCGCCCGCCCCCGACTGGGTCGACTGGCAGGGCTGTCTTCCGACGTTCGGCGACCGGTCGTGCGAGGACTGCGGGATCGGCTGGAACGTGAGCTGGCGAGAGGCTCCGCACGCTCCGATGCGTCTCGTCTCGGGCGACGGCGCGGCGTTCGCCCTGCTCCCGGTCCCCGATCTGGAGGACGACGGCGTGGTCGAGGTCGACATCGAGCTGCTGACCCCGGACCGGCTGGTCCGCTATCTCCATCGCGCGCCGGAGGAGGGGGCGCTCTCCCGGCTCGGCGACATGCTGCAGGACGCCGCGAAGGCCGACCTGCCCGAGGTCGAGGTCCCGTCCTTCCAGGATGAAGAGTCGGGGCTCGCGGTGCTCGTGCTCGACTCCGACCCCCTGACAGTGACCCTCGAGATCCTGGTCGCCCTGGAGCCGGGCAGTGAGGAGCGCGAGGTCGATGCGGTCGCCTTCGACGTCACCCGCGCCGACCTCATCTCCGCCTCCTATCAGATCTGGGCGTGGGAGGAATGAGCCACCTCGGAAACCTCCTGGAACTTCCGGAGGGGTCGCGCCTCACGGGCGTGACCCTCCACGACGTCGGCATCATGCCGAGGCACCGCTGGATGGCCGCGCACCTGCAGGTCGTGCTCCTGCCGGAGACGGCAGAGCCGTCGGCGAGCGCGGGAGCTCTCAGCGTCTTCCTCCCCGAGGTCTTCGCGAGCGTCCACGGCACCTCGCCCGACGGCGGGAGCTGGGCTGCGTTCCTGCTGCTCCCCCGCAGCGACCGACAGGTGATCCTTCGCGACGTCATAGCCCTCGCGCCCCTGCGCCGCGCGCTGGGGCTGCTCGGACTGGACGAGGCGGCGGCGAGGAGCATGCCACTGACCGGGAAGGCCCTGCAGGGGATGTACTGGCAGAGGGACACGCCCGACACCGACAGCTGGCCCGCCGAGGAAATGCTCCTCGGCCTGCTCGTCGAGCTGACCGGGGTGCCGCTGAAGGATGCGGTGGAGTTCGCGGCGCGCAGCGGAGCGGAGTGGGCGCCATCAGGTCAGCGGAAGCGGCTGGTGTCGCTGCTGGAGTCGTGGTCCGTGGAGTGAGGGACTGCGGGTTCGGCTGACGGTGGAGTCCGACACCCTCCGACCCAAGCGCTGCGGGGCGCACATAGCTCCGTGCGCCCACCTGAGTAACGAGAAGCATCAGGGGGTGCTCGGCGCTGTCGCAGAGGAGTTTCAGCGCCCGAGATGAACCGAATCAAGGCTGGCACTCTCCTAGGGAGAGTGGTAATCTGATCGCAGTTGAGTCGAAGAGACTCAAGGTTGGTAGGCCACCAATCCAGGAGGTGGCCGAGACAGGAAGGAGACATCATGGCTACCTACGACCCGTTCCGAGAGATGGAGCGTTTCGCGAGCAACTTCCTCGACGCTGGGCGACGGGGCCCTCGGCAGATGCCGATGGACCTGTACCGCGCCGGCGATCACTACGTCCTCTCCGCTGACCTGCCGGGCATCGATCCCGGGTCCGTCGATGTCGACGTCGACGGCCAGCTGCTGACCATCCGCGCCGAGCGAACCCTCGCGACCGATGAACAGGCGCAGTGGATCACCCGCGAGCGCACGGGAGGAACCTTCCTGCGTCAGCTCAGCCTCGGACAGGGACTGGACACCGAGCACATCTCCGCGAGCTACAACAACGGTGTGCTCAGCGTGACGATCCCGATCAGCGAGAAGGCCAAGCCCCGCAAGATCGAGATCACCACGCAGAACGCTCCCCAGCAGATCGAGTCCTCAGCGACCTGATCGACCCACTCCTATCGAAGGCCCCCGGCTCCCCGCGAAGCCGGGGGCCTTCCGTCGCTCAGGAAGCCGAACAAACGGAACCGCCGCCCACCACTCGCGACGATGATCAGCACGGTGCCCAGCTGCGCAACCTTCCAGTACGCAGGTCGGAGTGCATCTGAACCACCTGCGGGGAGCAACCGGGCACGAAGTTTTCTCCTCCGGCAGTGCGCCGCAGTTCCCCCAAGACTCCTGCACCCATCACCTTGTCATCCAGCCGACGGCATGGGAAACCCCGCAGACACAAATCGAGGCGGTCGCGGTCGAACTACTGGCCAAGTATCTTCGAGGGCTGGGCCGAAGCGATTGGTCGTTCAACCGCCTACTGCAGCAGGCCTAGAGAGCCCTCGGGCTTTGGATGTGCCGGCGAGGGCGGCGTCGCGGACGGAGCGGATCTGGTCGCTCTCAAGGGTGCGGGGCCGACCCTTGTAGGCGCCGCGCTTCTTGGCGGCGGCGATGCCCTCGGCCTGGCGCTGGCGGATGAGCTCGCGCTCGAACTGCGCGAAGGCTCCCATCATGTTGAGCTGGAACGCGGCCATCGGGTCTGAGTGTCCGGGCTCGAAGGTGAGTCGCTCCTTCAGGAACTCGATGCTCGCGCCCTTCCGGGGGCGCTGATCGGTGTGCTCGGTAGGGTCGCCGGTGATCTGCTGGACGATGTCGTTGAGGTCGATGACCGACCGGGCCAGGCGGTCCATGGACGCGACGACGACATGGTCGCCGCGGCGGACGTGCCGGATGAGCGCCTGCAGCTGCGAGCGGTCCGTCGCGCTCTTTCCGGACTGCTTCTCGGTGAAGATCTGATCGCACTCCCCCACCGCCTCAAGCTGCCGCGCTAGGTTCTGGCCGGCCGAGGACACCCGGAGGTACGAGACACGCTGCCCCGGGGCCCGATGTGCTCCATTCATGTCTAGGACCCTAGCCGAGACATGTTCCAAAACACCGAAAAGGACCCTGTTGAACAGCAACGATGTCTTGGTGAGGGGTGTCGCTTTTGGGTATACCCCAGCGGGACGCCCATTGGCCGTCCCGCTGGGGCGGTCATCGACTGAGAGTGAGGGTGATTGGCTGGGGGCTGCTGCAGCAGGTGTCCTCGGCGGGCGCCGGTGCGCAGCAACTGTCGGTCGTGGCTGCGGGGGCGTCGCAGCTGCCGCCGAGGTCGGTGGTGCACACCCCGGTTTCGGGCAGCTCGAGGTGGACGGCGTCTGCGGCGGCGCGGTCGCCGGCCAGGGCGGCAGCGATGGAGCGGACCTGCTCGTAGCCGGTGGCCATGAGGAAGGTGGGGGCGCGTCCGTAGCTCTTCATACCGACGATGTAGAAGTTCTTCTCTGGGTGGGCGAGGACGCGTTCACCGTGGGGTTCGACGGAGCCGCAGGAGTGGAACTCGGGATCGATGAGCGGGCCCAGTTGGGCGGGGGCCTCGACCGCGGTGTCCAGGTTCAGGCGGAGCTCGGAGAGGGTGGCGAGGTCGGGTCGGAAGCCGGTGGCCGGGATCAGTGCATCGACAGTCACGGCGCGTTCACCGTCCGGGGTGTTCGCGTGGACGATCAGCGCGTTCTCCAGCGTGAACTTCGTGATCGTGAAGGACGTCTGGACCTCGATGCGCCCGGAGTCGACGAGGTGGCGCAGCCGGGTGCCGAGGGCGCCGCGTGCAGCGAGTTCGTCCTGGTCGCCTCCTCCGTAGACGCGGGAGGGGTCCGCGGCGCGGAGCGCCCAGGTGATCCGGGTGTCTGGGTTGTGCTCAGCGAGGTCGAGCAGGGAGTTGGCGGCCGAGTGGCCAGCGCCGACGACCATGACGTGCTGTCCGGCGAACTGGACGCGGTCTCGTCCGAGCACGTCGGGCAGGGGCCGGGTGATGCGCCCGGCGGTGCGCGCCTCGTGTTCGCCGGCGGCGGGGAGGCCGGCCTGGCCGAGGGGGTTGGGCGTGGCCCAGGTGCCGGAGGCATCGATCACGGCGGAGGCGATGATGTCCTCGCTGACCCCGGTAGGCGTCTGGATGCGGACCAGGAACGGGGTCTCGTTGCGGCCAGCGGTGCGGGTCTTGTCCACGCCGACCCGGGAGACAGCGGTGACCCGCGCTCCGTACCGGATCGACTCGACGAGTCCGGGCAGCTGGGAGAGGGGTCCGAGGTACTGCTGGCGCAGTTCCTGACCGGTGGGCAGCGCCTCGCTGTCCGGCGCGGTCCAGCCGTTCGCCTCGAGCAGTCGCTGGGCGGCGGTATCGAGGTTGTACTGCCAGGGGGAGAAGAGGCGGGTGTGTCCCCAGTCGCTGATCGCCGCTGCCGCGGAGGGGCCGGCCTCCAGGACGAGGAAGGGCAGGCCTCGTTCGTGGAGGTGGGCGGCGGCGGCCAGCCCGATGGGGCCGGCGCCGATGATGACGATGGGCTGCACGGTGGTTGCGGTGGTGAGCATGGTGAGGCTCCTTCGCCCGAGGGGTCAGTTCGAGGATCGAGTGAGGTCGGCCAGGAGCTCGTGGACGCGGGCGTCGATGTCGTCGCGCACCAGTCGCATCCGCTCCATGCCTTCGATGCCACGCTTGGAGGGTTCGTCGGTGTGCCAGGTGGTGACCGGTGCGGTCATCCCCTCGACCGGCTCGATGACGGCCTCCTCGCCGAGGACGATGACCTGGTCGACGCTGCGCAGCAGCTCGGGCGTGACCGGCTGCGGGATGGCGGAGGACATGTCCGCACCGACCTCCGCGATCGCGTCGGCGGACTGCGCGTTGATCGTCGATCCCGGCTGGGTGCCGGCGGAGTAGACCTGGACGGCGTCGCCGGCGTGGTGGCGCATCAGCGCGGCGGCCATCTGGGATTTGCCGCCGTTCTTCACGCAAACGAACAGGACCGCGGGGGGCTTCGTACTCATCATCGGGTGCTCCTTGAGAGGGGGTCAGCGGGTGGGGACGGTGGCGTCTCCGGGGAAGAGCCGCCGCCCCAGCCACAGGGACACGTAGACCAGCGTGACCAGGACGGGTACCTCGATCAGGGGGCCGACGACACCGGCGAGGGCCTGTCCGGAGGTGACGCCGAAGGTGCCGATCGCGACCGCGATCGCGAGCTCGAAGTTGTTGCCCGAGGCGGTGAACGCGACGGTGGTGGACTTCGCGTAGTTCAGGCCGATCGCACGTCCGAGCAGGAACGAGCCGAGGAACATGACCACGAAGTAGACCAGCAGCGGCAGCGCGATCCGGGCCACGTCCAGCGGGTTGGTGGTGATCGCTTCGCCCTGCAGGGCGAACAGCAGCACGATGGTGAACAGCAGCCCGTACAGGGCCCACGGGCCGATCCTCGGCAGGAAGTGCTCCTCGTACCAGGTGCGTCCCTTGACCCGCTCCCCCACCACCCGGGTCAAGAACCCCGCGACCAGGGGGATGCCGAGGAAGATCAGCACGCTGAGGACGATCGCGCCGATCGAGAACTCGGCCGAGGTGGTCGGAAGGCCCAGCCAGGACGGCAGCGCCTGGAGGTAGAACCAGCCCAGGGCGCCGAAGGCGATCACCTGGAAGACGGAGTTGATCGCCACCAGCACCGCGGCGGCTTCCCGGTCGCCGCAGGCGAGGTCGTTCCAGATCAGCACCATCGCGATGCATCGCGCGAGCCCGACGATGATCAGTCCGGTGCGGTACTCCGGGAGGTCGGCCAGGAAGATCCAGGCCAGCGCGAACATCAGGGCCGGGCCGATCAGCCAGTTCAGCACCAGCGAGGAGATCAGCAGGCGCTTGTCGGCGCCGATGCGGCGGGTCTCGTCGTAGCGGACCTTCGCCAGGACCGGGTACATCATCACCAGCAGTCCGATCGCGATCGGCAGCGACACCGAGCCGATCTTCACGGCCTCCAGCGCGACATCGAGGCCCGGGATGAACCGCCCCAGCAGCAGACCGACCACCATCGCGGCGATGATCCACACCGGCAGCCAGCGATCCAGGAAGGACATCTCTCTCATCACCCGTGGCTGCTCCACGTCCGTGACCGTTGTACTCATCAGCTCCCGACACCTTCCATCGACAAATGTCGATGCGAACACTATGCTTCACATCGAAGGCTGTCAATGTAAGGTGAGGCCATGACCACGACCATCGAACTCGACGCTGCCACGGGGATGCCCGGCGACACCGAGGGGTGCTGCGCGCTGTCTGCGGGGCCGCTCGCCAGTGTCGAGGCCGAGCGGATCGCGAGCCTGCTGAAGGCCCTGTCGGATCCCACGCGGCTGCGCCTGCTCTCGCACGTGGCGGCGCAGGGCTGCGAGTCGGTGTGCGCCTGCGACCTCACCGAACCGCTCGGCATCAGCCAGCCCACCATCAGCCATCACATGAAGAAACTCGTCGACGCGGGCCTGCTCACACGCGAGCAGCGGGGCCGCTGGGCTCACTACTCGCTCATCCCCGCCGCCTTCGCCGAGCTGCGCGCCTTCCTCGACCTCGCCTGACTCCGAATTCCCACCCATCCTCACCTCTTGGAGGCTCCCCATGACCACTCGCCCCAGTGTCCTGTTCGTCTGCGTCCACAACGCCGGCCGCTCCCAGATGGCCGCGGGCTGGCTGCGGGAGCTCGCCGGTGACCGCATCGAGGTCCGCTCGGCCGGCTCCACCCCCGCCGATTCCATCAACCCCGCCGCGGTGGCCGCGATGGAGGAGGTCGGTATCGACATCTCCGACCAGGCCCCGAAGATCCTCACCATCGAGTCCGTTCAGGCCTCCGATGTAGTGATCACCATGGGCTGCGGCGACGCCTGCCCCTACTACCCCGGCAAGCGCTACGAGGACTGGAAGCTTGACGACCCAGCGGGCAAGGGTGTCGACGAGGTCCGCCCGGTACGGGACGAGATCAAGGCGCGCATCGAGGAGCTCATCGCGAGCCTCCTTCCCCAGGGCGCACCGGCCGGCACCCCCGGGCGCGGTGACTGACCATGTCTCCCTCACGCGAGACTCCCGCGCTGCTCAGCGCCGACCACGTCCTGCACACCATCGCCGAGGATCTCGCGCAGCGCTTCACGGGGGTGTTCGCCCCGGAGACCGTTGAGCGCTACGTCTTCGAGTCCTACACCGCCCTGGCCCGCACCGCGAAGATCACCTCCCACCTGCCATCCGTCACTGAACGCTTCGCCCGAGACCGCCTGACCGCCCTCGCGCAGGCCAAGGGCGCGGCCCCTCACGACGTACCCGAGATCCTCTTCGTCTGTGTCCAGAACGCCGGCCGCTCCCAGATGGCCGCAGCCCTCCTGAACCGCCACGCCGCCGGCCGCGTCCATGTCCGCTCCGCTGGCTCCGCACCCAGCACCGACCTGCACCCGCGCGCCGTGGACGTCATGCAGGAGATCGGCATCGACCTCCACGCCGCCTTCCCCAAGCCCCTCACCGACGACGTCGTCCGCGCCGCCGACGTGGTCATCACCATGGGCTGCGGCGACGCCTGCCCCCTCTACCCCGGCAAACGCTACGAAGACTGGGACCTCCAAGACCCCGCCGACACCACCCTCGAGCAGGCACGCCAGATCCGCGACGACATCGACACCCGCGTCCGCCACCTCCTCGACGAGATCCTCACGCACAAGACCCCAACCGCCCAGTAACTGCCTCGACGGGTGTGTCCCACCAGGGGAAGCCGAGCGCAACAATTACCCCGCGGTCACTGGGGGTGCCGAGAGATTCACTGCGGCCGCATTGCGCCAGATCTGCGCCACCGGGTTCACCACAGCGCGACACCGTCACCAGATGGCGGGCCGCGGGGGCCCGCTGAGGCGCCAAGGGGAGGTCAGTGGGCGCGCGACAGCGACGCCAGGGCTGCGCGCAGCCGCGCATCGGCGTCGTCGGCCACCGCCCGGACGTGGTCGCTGTCGCTGAGCTGGACCATGACCTTCGGATCCATCGCCTCGACGATGCTGTGGCCTGCCTCGTCCCCGCCGCGGACGATGACGTTGCACGGCAAGAGGGCGCCGAGCTGCGGCTCCGCGGCGAGGGCCCGGCGAGCAAGGCTGGGGTTACAAGCGCCGAGGATGATGTAGTCGCCGATCTCCTCGGCGGCGGCGGTATCGAGCTTCTTCTCGAACGTGACCCGCATGTCGATCTCGGTGATGATCCCGAATCCCTGCTCGGACAGCGCTGCGCGCACGCTCTCGACGGCCTGCGCGTACGGCTGGTCGAGGGTGAGGTGATGGGTGTAGGTCATCGCATTCTCCTTCGGATCGTCGTGCCGGACCTCGATCATCTCGAAGTCCTGGGTCTCAGGCCAGGGTCAGGAACAGCTTCTCGAGCTCCTTGCGGTCCAGATCCTTGTCCGGGCTGGTCATGCACTGCTCCATACCGCTGGCGATGATCGCGAATCCGGCGCGGTCCAGCGCCTTGGAGACGGCCGACAGCTGGGTGACGACGTCCTTGCACTCACTCCCCTCCTCGATCATCCGGGTGACGGCGGCGAGCTGTCCCTGAGCCCGCTTGAGGCGATGGATGACGGGAGTCATGTCCGAAGGGTCGAGTTCCATGGCGTTCTCCTGACTGAGGGTGATGGCTCGATCCTATACCCCCGGGGGTGTCTTGCATACCCCCCTGGGTATGTGAGAGTGTGCGTGGCAGTGGCGATGGTTCGCCTGCCGCGACGGATCCTGTCGCTGGCTCTTCGATGCTCGAGAGGGAGTTGTCATGTCTGAGATCACTGTTGCCGAGGTAGACGTCCGTCGCGTGCGGGACCAGATCGTCGATGTCCGGGAGGACGAGGAGGTTGTCGAAGGGATGATCCCCGGGGCGCTCCACATCCCGCTGGGTCAGCTGGCCTCGCGGACGGCAGAGCTGGACCGTGCGCGGCCCGTAGTCACGGTGTGCCGCAGCGGCAAGCGCAGCGCGCGCGCAGCGGAGGAGCTCACAGCGGCCGGTTTCCAGGCCGACACCATGAACGGCGGCATGATCGCCTGGCGAAACGCCGGCCTGCCGACCTCCTGACGCCCCACCTCGACAGAAAGGTCCTCCGTGACGTTCACCCTCGTTTTGACCCTGCTGCTGGCGGTCCTGATCGGCGTCTCGCTCGGACTGCTCGGCGGCGGCGGCTCCATCCTGACCGTGCCGATCCTGACCTATGTCGCGGGACTCCCGCCCAAAGAAGCGATCGCCGCCTCCCTGTTCGTCGTCGGGACCACCTCGGCAGTCAGCGCCATCAGCCACGCCCGCGCAGGCCGGGTGCGGTGGCGCACCGGGTTGATCTTCGGGGCAGCCGGGATGGTCGGCGCCTTCGGCGGCGGCCTCCTCGGCGGCTACATCCCGGGCACCGTGCTGATGATCGCGTTCGCGCTGATGATGGTCGCGACGTCGATCGCGATGATCCGCGGCCGCAAGGGCGCCCGCGCAGAGGATGCCTCCGCACGCGAGCTGCCCACGGTGAAGATCGTGGCCGAAGGGCTCGCGGTCGGACTCGCCACCGGCCTGGTCGGCGCGGGCGGAGGGTTCCTGGTGGTGCCCGCCCTGGCGCTGCTGGGAGGGCTGCCGATGCCGGTGGCGGTGGGCACCTCGCTGGTGGTGATCGCGATGAAGTCCTTCGCGGGGCTCGCCGGCTACCTCACCTCGGTCTCGCTGGACTGGGCCCTGGTGGGCGGGGTGACCCTGGCCGCGATCCTCGGCTCACTGCTCGGATCCCGCCTGGCCGGGCGGATCCCCGAAAACGTCCTGCGCAAGGGCTTCGGCATCTTTGTCCTGGTGATGGGGGCCTTCGTCCTGGTCCAAGAGCTGCCGGGGATCGCCGGCACCATCGCCGGCGCAGTAGCGGTGCTGCTCGCCCTCGCGGCCGCCGGATGCTGGTTCCTGCTGCCGAGCTGCCCCCTGCGCACGACGCGGCGGCCCGCATGAGCGCCTCCGCGCCCGACGCACCCGGGCGCGTCCTCGCTCTGACGGAGGCCACGTTCGGCTCCGCGATCCGTTCTCATGAGCTGGTCGTGGTGGACTTCTGGGCCTCCTGGTGCGCCCCGTGCCGACGCTTCTCCCCCATCTTCGCTGCCGTCGCCGCTGAGCACCCGGAGGTGCTGTTCGCCGCCGTCGACACCGAGGCGGAGCCCGCACTGGCAGCTGCCGCGAACATCCGGGCCCTGCCCACGCTGATGCTCTTCCGCGACGGGCTGCTGGTGCAGACCCACCAGGGCGGGCTCCGCGCCTCCCGCCTCACCAGGATGCTCGAGACAGTGCGCGCCCAGGACATGGGTTCCGCGGGCGCGCCGGCCCCGGAGGCTGGTCAAGGATGACCCATCGCGCCATCACTGCTCCGCTCCGATGGGGGCTGCGGGAGAACCTTCCCCAGTTCCTGCTGCTCGTGGCCGTCAACGCCCTGGTCGGGGCGACCCTCGGGCAGGAGCGGACCGTGCTGCCGCTGCTGGCCACTGAGGAGTTCGGGCTGGACCACTACTCCGGGGCGCTGACGTACATCCTCGCCTTCGGCCTGGCCAAAGCCGGCGCGAACTACCTCGCCGGCACCCTCAGCGACCGCCACGGGCGCAAGCCCGTACTGGTCGCAGGATGGGTGCTCGCCCTGCCGGTCCCGGTTCTGCTGATCCTGGCCCCGACCTGGGGGTGGGTCGTGGCCGCGAACGTCCTGCTGGGTATTAGCCAGGGCCTGACCTGGTCCACCACCGTGGTGATGAAGATGGACCTGGTCGGCCCCCATCGTCGCGGCACCGCCATGGGCCTGAACGAGGCCGCCGGCTACCTGGGGGTCGCCGGGACCGCTATGGCCACCGGATACCTCGCCGAGGTCTATGGACTGCGGCCTGCACCGTTCCTGCTGGGCGCCGCCTTCATCGCCCTCGGCCTGGGACTGTCGGTTCTCCTGGTGCGCGAGACCCGCGATCACGCGCGCCACGAGCCTGGCGGCACCCGGCACCGTGACGCCGAGAGCCGCAGCGATCGGGAGGTCTTCGTGCTGACCAGCGTCCGGGATCGGTCCCTGTCCTCGATCAGCCAGGCCGGCCTGGTCAACAACCTCAACGACGGCCTCGCCTGGGGGCTGTTCCCCGTCCTGTTCGCCACCGCCGCACTGCCGCTGGGACAGGTCGGACTGCTCGCCGCGATCTACCCGGCCACCTGGGGCGGCGCGCAGTTGGTGACCGGCTCGCTCTCAGACCGGTGGGGCCGCAAAGGCCTCATCGTCGCCGGCATGCTCACCCAGGCCCTCGCCCTCGTGCTGATCGCCGCCGGATCGACCTTCCCGGCATGGCTCGGCGCGATGGCGCTGCTGGGAGTCGGCACCGCGATGGTCTACCCGACCCTGCTCGCCGGCGTCGGCGACGTCGCCCACCCCTCCTGGCGGGCACGCGCGGTGGGCGTCTACCGGTTGTGGCGTGACGGTGGCTTCGCCATCGGCGCGCTGGTTGCCGGCATCACCGCCGATGCCCTCGGGCTCGAGGCCGCGATCCTCATCGTGGCCGCCCTGACCGCCGCCTCCGGCCTGGTGGTCGCCCTGCGCATGCGTCCCACCGACCACCTGCCAACCCCCGCATTGCATACCCCCGGGGGTACCTGATACCCTCGGGGGTATAGCTCGACCGTTATCGCCCACACCGCACAGGAGGAATCATGCTTCTCGAACGCATCTATGACGAGGACCTGTCCCAGGCCAGCTACTTCATCGGCTGCCAGTCCCAGAGCGTGGCGCTGGTGGTGGATCCACGGCGCGACATCCAGGTCTACCTGGACATCGCCGCCCACCACGGGATGACCATCACCGCCGTGACCGAGACCCACATCCATGCCGACTTCCTCTCCGGCACCCGCGAGCTGGCCGCCGCCACCGGCGCCACCGCGTACGTCTCCGGCGAGGGTGGGGAGGACTGGACCTACGGCTTCGACGCCGAGCTGCTGCACGACCGCGACACGATCCAGCTAGGCAACATCACCGTCGCCGCCCGCCACACCCCAGGCCACACCCCCGAGCACCTGTCCTACCTCGTCACCGACGGAGCCTTCACCGACGAGCCCGGCTACTACCTCACCGGCGACTTCGTGTTCTCCGGGGACCTGGGCCGCCCGGACCTGCTGGACGAGGCCGCCGGCATGCAGGACACCCGGTTCGAGGGCGCCAAGCAGCTGTTCGCCTCGCTCAAGAGCGCCTTCCTCACCCTGCCCGACCATGTGCAGGTCTTCCCCGGCCACGGCGCCGGCTCGGCCTGCGGCAAGGCGCTCGGCGCTCTGCCGTCGACGACCGTCGGCTACGAACGGAAGTTCGCCTGGTGGGCCACCTACCTCGAGCGCGACGACGAGCAGGGCTTCATCGACGAACTGCTCGACGGCCAGCCCGACGCGCACGCCTACTTCGCCCGCATGAAGCGCCAGAACAAGCAAGGTCCCGCCATCCTCGGCCGCCGCCCCACGCCGGGAGTGGTCGGCGTCGAAGAGCTCACCCGCGGACTCAAGGACGGCACCTACGCCCTCATCGACACCCGTCCCGTGGACCAGGTCCACGCCGGGACCGTGCCCGGCGCGCTGAGCATCCCCTCGCTCGGCAAGGCCGCCACCCACATCGCCTGGGCCTTCGACCCCGAGAGCGACGACGCCCACCTGGTGGTGCTCGCCGAGAGCGCCGAGGACGCCGCCGAGTACGGCGACCACTTCGTGCGGGTCGGGGTGGACTCCCTGACCGGCTATGTCACCTCCCTCGACGGCCTGCCCACCACGGTCCCGGCGGTGGTCTCCCCGGCCGATCTCCAGGCGCTGCGCACGAAGGACTCCACGGCCCTGCTGCTGGATGTGCGAAACCGCAGCGAGCACGCGGACGGCACCATCACCGGCGCCGAGCAGCTCTCGGCCGGGAAGGTCCTCTTCCACCAGGATGACCTGCCCGATCCCGGTGCGGGCCGCCTGATCACCTTCTGCCAGTCCGGTCTGCGCAACTCCGTCGCCGCCGCGGCGCTGCGCCGCGCCGGCCACGACGTGGTCGAGCTGGAAGGCAGCTACGCCGGCTGGTCCCAGTGGACCGCGCAGCAGCACGACCTCGCGACCACCGGGGAGGATGCCCGATGACCACCGCCGCACAGATCGCCCCCCGTACCGTCGCGCCGGCCGAGCTCACCCGACGCCTCTCCGAGGATCCGGAGCTGATGATCGTCGACGTCCGCACCCCGGGCGAGTTCGAGACCACCCACATCCGCGGCTCCTACAACGTGCCCCTGGACCTCCTCACCGAGCACACCGAGGCCCTCGCCGAGCGCATGCACGACCACGTCGTGCTGGTCTGCCAGTCCGGCGCCCGGGCGAGCAAGGCCTGCTCGGCACTGCACGAGGCCGGCTTCGACACCGTCGACGTCCTCGAGGGCGGCATCGCCGCCTACCAGGCAGCCGGCGGCACCGTGGTGCGACGCGGAACCCGCTGGGCGATGGACCGCCAGGTCCGCATGACGGCCGGCTCCCTCGTCCTGCTCGGCACCCTGGCCGGTCAGCTGATCCACCCCCGCCTGGGAATGGTCGCCGGCGCCATCGGCGCGGGCCTGACCTACTCCGCCCTCAGCGACTCCTGCGCCATGGCCTCGGTCCTCTCGAAGATGCCCTGGAACCGCGTCGCACCGGACCCCTCCCTCGCAGCCCTCTTCGAGAAATCGCCCACGCAGGCCGCCTGAACCACCCCGCCACCACCGCAAGGAGAACCCCATGTGCCGAGCCACCACCTGCCGCACCTGTGGAAAGACCACCTGGGCCGGCTGCGGCCAGCACGTCGACCAGGTCATGAAGAACGTCCCCCAGCGGGACCGCTGCCCAGGCCACACCGACGACGCCCCCCGCGCCGGCTTCTTCGCCCGCTTGTTCGGACGCTGACCCCACCGAGCACTTGACGTCATACCGGAGCCCTCCACGAGCACTGCTGTGCCCGTCGAGGGCTCCCCTCTACTCAAAGCAGCGCGCGTCGTGTCGTGAGGTGCGTATCAAACTGGGACACCCCAGCGAAACAGCTACCGGACGGTCTTTTACGGTTCCCAATAGGGTCAACTTTCGCACTTTTGTTACACAACTGTCGCACTGGCTATACCCAACCGGGCCACGTTCGGCGGGCAAGCCTCGAGCAGCGACGCAGGTCAGGTTCTTCGGATGTGGTCGGTTCGCAGCGGTGCTCCGATGCCGAGTGAGGTGACCAGTGCGATGGCGACCGATCCGCCCGCGACGGCGAGTACTGGTCCTGTGAGGCTTGAGAAGCTGAGGTTGGTGATCAGTTCCGGGTCCATGCCGCGGTTCCCCGTTTCGACGAAAGCGACGGCGACCAGGTGCCCAATGGCCAGGGCTGCTCCCCCACCAACCACCAGTGGAAGTGCCACCTCGAGCCAGTGCGCACGGCGCAGCACGTCCACGGGAATCCCGAGGAGCCGGAGGCGGGCATGCTCCTGCCGGCGGCTCATTGCCAGATCGGCCGTGCCGAGCAGGAAGGCGCCCAATCCCACAGCCAGGACCACGAGGTTCAGCAGGCGGATGGTATCGATCGTGGCCTGATACGGGGCGAAGTCCTCTGCCGTCCAGCCGATGTGGGCGTTGGATCCCAGTTGAGTCCCGCATAGTGGTGTAGCGCGGTCGCTGAGTTCGTCCCGGACGAGGACGCGGCCACCGTGTGATCCTTCGAGTCAACCTTCCACAGAATCCTCGAACGGAGTCATCACGATGACCGCTCCCCACATTGTCGACCCTCACGGACTGCTCGGTGAAGCCCTGGCCGAAGCCTCCCCGGATCTGATGTGCACGATGCTGCAAAGGATCATCAACGAGCTCCTCTCCGCGGACGCTGACGCGATCGCCGGCGCCGAATACGGCCGACCCAGCCCCGAGCGGACCGCCCAGCGCAACGGCTACCGCCATCGCGACCTCGATACCCGCGTCGGCACGATCGACGTCGCCGTCCCCAAGCTCCGCACCGGCACCTACTTCCCCGAATGGCTGCTCGAGCGCCGCAAGCGCGCCGAATCCGCTCTGATCACGGTCGTGGCGGACTGCTATCTCGCCGGCGTCTCCACCCGACGCATGGCTCCCCGGATGCACGCTTCGCGCACATCGCATCCGGGGCCCCAGCTCGTCAAGACCCTCGGCATCAACTCGCTTTCGAAGTCCCAGGTCAGCAGGATGGCAGCCGATCTGGACGAGCATGTTGAGCAGTTCCGCCACCGCCCGCTGGATGCGGCCGGGCCGTTCACGTTCGTCTCCGCTGACGCGCTGACGATGAAGGTCCGCGAGGGCGGGCGCGTGATCAACGCCGTCGTCCTGCTCGCCACCGGCGTCAACGGTGACGGGCACCGCGAAGTACTCGGCATGCGGGTCGCGACCAGCGAGACGGGAGCTGCGTGGAACAGCTTCTTCGCCGACCTCGTCGCCCGTGGCCTGGGCGGAGTCCGCCTGGTCACCTCCGACGCCCATGCCGGGCTGGTCGAGGCGATCGCCGCCCATCTGCCCGGCGCGTCCTGGCAGCGCTGCCGCACCCACTACGCAGTGAACCTGATGAGCATCTGTCCCAAGGGAATGTGGCCGGCCGTGAAAGCGATGCTCCACAGCGTCTATGACCAGCCCGACGCCGCCGCGGTCAACGCCCAGTTCGACCGGCTGCTGGACTACGTCGACCAGAAGCTCCCGGACGTGGCCGAACACCTCGACGCAGCCCGCGCTGACGTCCTCGCGTTCACCGGCTTCCCCAAGGATGTCTGGGTCCAGATCTGGTCCAACAACCCCACCGAACGCCTGAACCGCGAGATCCGCCGACGCACCGACTCCGTAGGCATCTTCCCCACCCGCGACGCCATCGTCCGCCTCGTCGGCGCGGTCCTGGCCGAACAGACCGATGAATGGGCCGAAGGCCGCCGCTACCTCGGCCTCGACGTCCTGGCCCGCTGCCGCCTCACCATCACCACCACCAACCCTGCGAACGAGGTGAGCACCGATACCCTGCCCGCACTGACAGCCTGACCCCACTCACCGAAGGACCGCTACACCACTTCCAGGGACTTGACCTCCGAGGTGCAGCCAGAGTTTGCTGGAGTGGTCGTCGCAGTAGGAATCAACCGTGGCCCGCACCTCGACGGCATCGCCGAGGACCGCGGCCCGCAGGACGGTCTCGAGACGGACTCCGCCGATATCCGACTCCTCATCGCGGGGAAGCAGCTCGACGGACACAAGCCTTCCCGTCGGGTTGATGTCTTTCATTCGCGAGTACCTCCGTCTGGGTAGGGGGACGGACTGAATGCACCATCGACGTACCTGAGGAGATCAGCGTGCGAGGAGTTCGTGTTGGGCGAGTGCGTCGCGCAGCGGGCCGATACCGTGATGGGCGTGCATGCCTCAGGACCGGGTGCCGTGCAGCTTGCCCTCCGAGTCGTCGGTGAAGAACACCTCCGGAGCCCCGAGCCCGAGCTGTTCGAGCACGTGAAGGAAGACGCGCACATCGGGTTTGATGTAGCCGATGGCGGCGGAGTTGAAGATCGGATCGAAGTGACTGGTCAGGCCGAGCCCGGCGACCTCCGCAGGGATCGTGTCGGTGCCGTTGGTCAGGATCCCGGTCACGATGCCAGCTTCGCGCGCGAAGCTTCGTGCACGCCCTGAACCGTCACCACCACATCGGATCGATGGGGAAATCGGCGCAGCCGGGGACAACGCCGCAATGGAGCCCTACTTCGCCCTGCTCCAGAAGAACGTCCTGGACCGCAGGCGGTGGCGGTCTCGAGAAGAGCTGCGGATCGCGATCATTACCTGGATCGAGCGGACCTACCATCGACGCCGTCGGCAGGCCCGCCTGGGCCGATTGACCCCCATCGAGTACGAGACCATCATGACCCCGACCGTCAGCCTGGCGGCCTAACCCCAGCTGACACCTGATCGCGCATCAGTCCCCACCGACACCGACACCGACACCGACACCGACACCGACACCGACACCGAAGAGGTCACCACAAGCTCCCTGCCCGCGCTGACAGCCTGACCCCTCAGAGAAGGATCGCTACACCACTTCCAGGCACTTGACCCCGCCACCGCCGAGCTCTCGTCCCAGTACAGCGTCGCAGCATGCTTGCCTTCAGCGCGGTACGCCTCGACGATCGCCCACACCTCCCGCCGCTGGGCCCGTCCGAGGCGCGTCCCCCGCCCGCTGCGGGTCACGCACAGGTTCTGATCCAGCTCGAGCACGCGGTGCGGGGGGGATCACCTCCCGGTATTCGTCGACGAGGAACCCCTGGGTGGCGGTCCGGCGGCCCTCGCGGACGCCTCGGACGCGACCGCATGCGTCTGCTACGGTCGTCGCCGATCCCTCGGGTGCCCGTCGCAACGGGCTGAGATCGAACTGTCGCGGTTCGAGCACCGACCGAACCTGCCCCGGGTCATGCCGGCGAAGGAAGAAGGAGAGCGACTGCATGTCCGCACGCCCTGAGAACTACCCCACCCACAGCCTCGGCCATCTCGAGGACCCCGCGCACGGCCTGCGGATTCCCGTCACCCGCATCGCCCAGGACCCCTCCCCCGACGGGACGGCCAACCCGCCGCTGGAGGTGTACCGCACCGCCGGCCCCGGCTGCGTCCCGGAGGAGGGCCTGCCGCCGCTGCGCGAGGAGTGGATCCGGGGCCGCGGCGACGTCGAGGAGTACGCGGGCCGGGCCCGCGATCTGTCCGACGACGGGCGCGAGGCGGTGCGCCGCGGCGAGGCCAGCGCCGAGTGGCGCGGCGAGACCCGGCCCCCGCTGCGCTCCCTCCCGGGTCGGCGCGTCACCCAGATGCACTACGCCCGTCGCGGCGAGATCACCCCGGAGATGCGCTATGTCGCGCTGCGGGAGGGCTGCGACGTGGAGCTGGTGCGCAGCGAGGTCGCGGCGGGCCGCGCGATCATCCCCGCGAACGTGAACCATCCCGAGGCGGAGCCGATGATCATCGGACGCAGCTTCCTGGTGAAGGTCAACGCGAACATCGGCAATTCGGCGGTGACCTCCTCGATCGCCGAGGAGGTCTCCAAGCTCGAGTGGGCCACCCGCTGGGGCGCCGATACCGTCATGGACCTCTCCACCGGGGACGACATCCACACCACCCGCGAGTGGATCCTGCGCAACTCGCCGGTGCCCATCGGGACCGTCCCGATCTACCAGGCGCTCGAGAAGGTGAACGGGGACGCGAACGCGCTGACCTGGGAGATCTTCCGGGACACCGTGATCGAGCAGTGCGAGCAGGGCGTGGACTACATGACGATCCACGCCGGGGTGCTGCTGCGCTACGTGCCGCTGACGGCGAACCGGGTCACGGGGATCGTCTCGCGCGGCGGCTCGATCCTGGCCGGCTGGTGCCTGGCCCGGCACCGGGAGAACTTCCTCTACGAGCACTTCGACGAGCTGTGCGAGATCTTCGCCCGCTACGACGTCTCCTTCTCCCTCGGCGACGGGCTGCGGCCCGGCTGCCTCGCCGATGCGAACGACGCCGCGCAGTTCGCCGAGCTCGACACCCTCGCCGAGCTGACCCATCGGGCGTGGGAGTACGACGTGCAGGTGATGGTCGAGGGCCCGGGGCACGTGCCGCTGCACCTGGTGCGCGAGAACGTGGAGCGCCAGCAGGAGCTGTGCGACGGCGCGCCGTTCTACACGCTCGGCCCGCTGGTCACCGACGTGGCGCCGGCCTACGACCACATCACCTCCGCCATCGGCGCGACGGAGATCGCCCGCTACGGCACCGCGATGCTCTGCTATGTCACGCCGAAGGAGCACCTGGGGCTCCCGGACCGCGACGACGTGAAGACCGGGGTGATCACGTACAAGATCGCCGCTCACGCGGCCGATGTCGCCAAGGGACATCCCGGGGCCCGCGAGCGCGACGACGCCCTGTCGAAGGCCCGCTTCGAGTTCCGCTGGCGGGACCAGTTCGGGCTCTCGCTGGATCCGCAGCTGGCCGAGGAGTACCACGACGAGACCCTGCCAGCCGAGCCCGCGAAGACCGCGCACTTCTGCTCCATGTGCGGGCCGAAGTTCTGCTCGATGAGGATCTCGCAGGACATCCGCGACACCTACGGCGACGCCGCCTCCCAGGAGCGGATCGCCCAGGAGGGCATGGCCGAGAAGTCGCGGGAGTTCCGCGAGCGCGGCGGCACCGTGTACCTGCCGACGCCGCAGTTCTGATCCCCGTCGGCCCGCGGAGCGCGCCGCGCCGCGCCGCGCGCGGGGCTCGGCGGCCAGGTGCGGGGGCATGCACAGTCGCCGTCGCACCCGGCCGTCGGCCGCACTGTCCCTTCATGGCAGGCGGGAGCTGTGCCAGGCCAGCGTCGATGTGGATGAGGTCATGGACCCGCTCCGCCGAGCCCCTCAACGCTCTGCTTGCGCAGCCTCCCACGCCCCGTAGCTCTTGCCGAGCTCGTCAACCCACTCGATCCGACCATTGGCAGAGGCTCGGCCCAGGACAACTGCCGCTGCAGCGGACGGGGACGAGTACACGACGTCTTTCAGAACGCGCCCCAGCTCTCCGCCACCGAGCGGCTCCACCACCTTCATCAGATCCGCGTGCTGGAGCGATCGGTTCTCGAATTGCCGGGCGGTGGAGGCCGCCTGCTTCTCGGATCTGCGCATTACGCTGCTGACAATCGACCCTTCGAGAAGGGTGAACTCGCCGTCGATCACTTGGGCGCGGGCGTCCATCCCCTTCGTCGCCCGGAGGAAGAAGGCGGGGCTGTCGGGGGCGACCTGCTCGAGCTCCAGCGCCGTCTGCCCTTCTGCGCGTCCGGCGAGGGCGGACTGCGCCGTCGCTCTGCCGCGGAAGATATCGTGTCCGAGCACCGGCATGAGGATCCGCACCTGATCGATGAAGTAGTCCATGTCCGAGGCGTCCGCCTCGGGCAGGTCGGCACCCCCGGTCGGTCCTTGGATGTTGACGAGGGGGATCCGGCCGATGTCCTTGGCGATGCGCACCAGCCGGGATTCCAGGTAGCGCACGTGGGCGCTGGTGAAGTTCGCGTCTTTGGAGGTCACGATCACGACCTCGTCCCAGAAGTCCTTCTTCGCATCGTGGTCAACCAGCCTCTTGCCCACGTTGTCGCTCTCGCCGATGTATGCGACCCGTTCATCGTCGTCACCTGTGCCGAAGAGGATGTAGATGCCGGTTCGACTGGCTTCGGGGCGCGTGCGGATCTCTCCGAGCTCGAGCCGCTTCCCCTTGAGCACATGACCCGTCCAGTTGCCGATCTCCGCGGTCATGAGCCCGCCCGGCTTCCCATCGACGAGGAAGAGTCGCACCTGCTTGCCGGTCATCGAGTGCCGTCTTCCCGCAGCTCCTCCGCATACCGCGGCGCGAGCGACTCCATCTGCTGCATGACGTCGACGATGGCCTGGGGCTGCTGGTCCGGCGGGTACTTGTACTTGCGCAACAGGCGCTTGATGGAGGAGCGGAGCTTGGCCTTGACGTCGTCGCGCACGGTCCAGTCGGTGCGGATGTCACGTTGCATGATCGTCACCAGCTCCCGGGCGATCTGGGCGAGGGTGTCGTCGCCCATCACGTCCACGGCCGAGGGGTTCTGTGCGATGACGTCGTAGACCGACAGCTCGTCGGTGCCGAGCGGAGGACTGAACTGCGTGCCACGGTCGGCTTCGGCACGGACCTCCTGGGCCATCTCGATGAGGCGGGCGATGATCTCCGCGGCGGTGAGCTGCTTGTTGGTGTACTTCACCATCAGCTCGTTGATCCGCTCGGAGAACAGTTTCGAGCGGACCTCATTGCCGCGGGTGACTCGTGCCGCCTCCTCGAGGATGGTGGCCTTCAGCGCCTCGATCGCGAGCTGGGATTTCGAGGGCTTCTTCGCCTCCTCGGTCCAGGCAGGGGTGATCGCGTCGAGCCGCTGCAGCTCGAGGCCTGCCTCCTGGTAGATGTCGACCACCCCGGTGCTCTCCGCGGAGTCGACCAGCAGTTCGCCGAGCAGGCGCCGCACCTCATCGGTGATCGGCTCTCCGCGGGAGAGGCGCTCGCGGGCGTCGTACTTCGCCATCCACACCCGCACCTCCTTGTAGAACTGCACCTCGGGCAGCAGCGTCTGGATGTCCTGGTGCCCGGCAGCGAGCGCCCAGGCGCGGTCGAGCTTGGAGGAGAGACTGCGGAAGGCGTCGGCGAGGGGGCGGGTGTTCGGGTCCTCGGGGTCGGTGTTCCCGTCGGTCAGTGGTGAGCGCAGGAAGTTCGTGGTCGCGGAGACGGCGTCGATGAAGCCGCGGCGCACGTCAGCGTTCTGGATCGCCTTCCAGTCGAGGGTGACGATCTCGCGGAGGGAGCCGACGAGGCTGTGGACGAGCTGGGCGGCCTCGTCGACGTCGCGCCGGCCGACGCTGGGGTCGGTCGGGTCGGCGTCATGGGTGAACTCCCGCAGGGCGGCGGTGAGGTTCTCGAGCAGCGGGGCGTAGGCGACGAGGAGCCCGTCCTGCTTGCCCTTGTAGGTGCGGTTGACGCGGGCGAGGGTCTGCATGAGCAGGGCGCCCTTGATGCTGCGGTCGAGATAGAGGGTGTGCAGGGCGGGGGCGTCGAAGCCGGTGAGCATCATGTCCTTGACGATGACGATCTCGAGCTCGTCGTCGGGGTCCTTGACGCGCTGCTTGACGGTGGCGATCGCACTGGGGCGGCGCATGTGCGCCTTGATCTGCTCGGGGTCCGACGGGTTCGCGGTGTACACCGCCTTGATCCTCCCCTTGGCGTCGGAGTCGTCGTGCCAGTCGGGGCGCAGGGCGACGATCTCGTCGTAGAGCCGGGCGGCGATGGAACGGGTGGCGGTGACGATCATGGCCTTGCCGGGCCCCTCGATCGCGGTGCGCATGTTCTCCCGCCGCTGCTCCCAGTGCGCGACGAAGTCCTCCGCGAGGGTGCGCAGGCGCTCGGGCGCGCCATAGAGCGCCTCGAGCACGACCACGGACTGCTGGAGGCGCTGACGGTCCACGTCGTCCAGTCCGGCGGTCGCCTCCTCGGCGGCGTCATCGATCGCGTCGTCGTCGAGGCCGGCGAGGCGGGCGAGCTGGATGAGGCGGGGTTCGAAGTAGACGGGCACGGTGGCCTTGTCGTCCACGGCGCGGCGCAGGTCGTACACGTCGATGTCGGCGCCGAACACCTCGCGGGTGTCGCGGTCCGCTTCCCGGATGGGTGTGCCGGTGAAGGCGATGAGCGCGGCGTTCGGCAGGGCGCTGCGCAGGTGGCGGGCGTAGCCGTCGAGGTCGCCGTAGTGGCTGCGGTGGGCCTCGTCGGCGATGACGATGATGTTCCGACGGTCCGAGAGCAGGGGATGCGCGACGCCGGCCTCACGCTCGGCCTGGGAGCGGCCGAACTTCTGCAGGGTGGTGAAGTAGATCCCGCCGGTGCGGCGCTCGCTGAGCTGGGCGCGTAGCTCCTCGCGGGAGCCGATCTGGCGGGGCTGCTCGGGCAGCAGCGTGGAGCGCTGGAACCCGTCGAACAGCTGGGTGTCGAGCTCGGTGCGGTCGGTGAGGACGACGATGGTGGGGTTCGCGAGCTGCGGATGGCCCATCACCTTCGCGGTGTACAACTCCATCTCCATGGACTTACCGGAGCCCTGGGTGTGCCAGACCACGCCGATCCGCCCGTCGGAGCGGACGGCCTCGATGGTGGAGCCGACCGCTTTGGTGACGGCGAAGTACTGGTGCGGCTTGGCGATGCGCTTGGTGAGCCCGCCAGCATCCTCGTCGAAAGCGACAAAGTCGTGGAGCAGCTGCCCGAAGCGCTCGAGGTTGAACAGGCCGTTCAGGGTCCAGTCGATCTCGGTGTGGTGCTCGCCGTCCGGGCCGGGCTCCCCCATGGCGACGGGGTGGCCGTCGTCGTCGACGTTCCAGGAGGCGAAGTGGTTCCAGGGCGTGAACGGCGTGCCGTAGCGGGCGTTGATGCCGTCGGTCGCGACCACGAACGAGGCGAAGCGGAACGCCATCGGCAGCTCGGCGACGTAGGTCTGCAGCTGGTTGAACGCGGCCTCAGCGGTCGCGGCCCGGGAGCCGGCCTGCTTGAGCTCCATGATCGCCAGCGGCAGCCCGTTCACATAGGCGACGACGTCGAAACGGCGTTCCACCTGGCCGCGCCGCGTGGTCACCTGATTCACCACGCGGTAGCTGTTCAGCGCCGCGTCACCGGAGAGGAAGCGGATCACTGGGGTGCGCTCGCGCCCGTCGTGGTCGACAAACGTGATGCCTCGGTACCCGTCGCGCAGAATCGTGTGGAGGCGGTGGTTCTCCGTGATCGCGTCCTGCGACTGCGGGGTCAGCACCTCCGTCGCGGCCTGCTGCAGAAACTCCCCCGGCACGTCGGGGTTCAGGTTCTTCAGCGCCCGGTCGAGCGTGCCGCGCAGCACGATGTCCTGCCACGACTCCCGCTCCCCCGAGCCCGGCGCGACCTCCGCGCCGGGCGTGTACTGCCAGTCGAGCTCGCCCATTCGATCGATGACGAGCTGCTCCCAGGCATCCTCTCCGGTGTGGGACGACATGTCAGACGACCTCCTCGACGGTCTTCTCGGCATCCTTGACGGTGATCTTGCCGGACATCAGCAGCGGCAGGAGCTCGTCGCGGGTGGTGGCGAGACGCTGGCTTTCATCACGGGCTGCTCCGAGCCGCCCGAGAAGCGCATCCGAGAACTCCCCGAACTCGGCGAGCTTCTCTTCATCGGGCCAATCGAGCTCATATTCCTCAAGCCCCTTCGCTTGGACCCTCTGGCGACCAGACGTCCCGATCATCGAGCGGGCGGCATACTTCCGGAACTCTGCAGAAGAGACAACTGCATACGGCACGGCCGACGGAACACCCTCGAGGCTACGAAACACGATGAACTCGGTCGAACCATAGCCGACTTCCCCTGCCCCAAGCACATCTACATACGCCATCTTGCCGTTCTCGAAACATGGAGTGATCCGAGCCATCAGCGTATCGCCGTGCATGAACCGCGCACCACCTTTTGCCTCACGACGACCCGCGTCGGAGATCAGAAGTCCATGTTCAGGTAGTGCCTTCATATCGACGTAAGGAGGTTCGGCTAGGTCGGGCTTGACCGCGCGCGGGTTCACTGTGACTACGTCACCGAGACGTACCTGGCGTGAACTTTCATCCGCGCACCGTGCCCAGACCGCCCGAAGGAGTTCTCGGCCGTGACTAATTACCCTCGCATTAACGGCGATCTTATCGTCGAGAGCGCCGAGCGCCTCACCGATCAACACTTGCTGACGCACCGACGGTGTGCGGACGTCCATCTGCGCAAGATAGTTCCGATTTAACGACGGCTGGGCACTCCCGGAGTTATATGCCGCAAAGTCAGCGTTACGTAGCATCCAATACACCCAGCGAGGGTCATTTCCTTTGAAGTCCCGCACAAACAGACATGTATTCAGTGGCCAGTACGCTTGCTTAACGTAGGTTGCGCGTCCGATGGATGCCCCGCTTCGACCAATAGCCACTCCCGGTCCTGCATAACGCGCAACGTCATGCCATCCGGTCACACCAAAAGACCCAATGATTGGAACGGCCCCTTCAGTACGCTCGCGGCTCGGAAGGTCGTGCCCACGTTGAAGCTCTATCAGGCTCGACAACGGTTTCATCTCAAAGCTCACACCAACCTCCCCAGCTGTTCCCGCACCACCGCGTCCAGCCGCGCGGACTCGTCCAGCGCCGAGGTGAGCTCCTTCGTCAACCGCTCGATCTTCTCGTCGATCGGCTCGTCGTCCTCCTCGGCCTCCGGCGCACCGACGAAACGGCCCGGCGTCACCGCCCAGCCTGCCTGCTCGATCTCGTCGATCGTGGCGGACCTGCAGAAACCGGGTACGTCCTCGTACTCGCCCTCGGCCGAGGCACGGCCACGCCAGGTTCGGAAGGTGTTGGCGATCTTGTGGATGTCCTCGTCGGAGAACGTCCGCTCCACGCGGTCGATCATGTGCCCCATCTCGCGGGCGTCGATGAACAGCACCTCGCGGGAGCGATCGACCGAGCCCTTAGACCCGGCGGTCTTGTCGTTGGCGAAGAACCACACGCACACCGGGATCGCGACCGAGCGGAACAGGTTCGGCGGCATCGCGATCACGGCGGAGACCACGCCGGCCTTCAGCATGTTCTTGCGGATCTCGCCCTCTCCTCCGGTGTTCGAGGCCATGGTGCCGTTGGCCATCACCACGGCCGCCTCCCCCTGGGCGGAGAGCTTGGAGAGGATGTGCTGCATCCAGGCGTAGTTGGCGTTGCGCACCGGCGGGACGCCGTAGGTCCAGCGCGCATCGTCCTCACTGCGGGCCCAGTCCTTGATGTTGAACGGCGGGTTCGCCAGCACGTAGTCCGCCACCAGGTTCGGGTGGATGTCGCGGGCGAAGGTGTCGCCCCAGCGGGCGCCGAGCCCCTGGGAATCCATGCCGTGGATGGCGAGGTTCATCTTCGCCATCCGCCAGGTGCGCTCGTTGAGCTCCTGGCCGTAGACGGCGATATTTGTCGGGTCCTCGTCGTGCGCGGCGAGGAACTTCTCCGCCTGCACGAACATGCCGCCGCTCCCGCAGCACGGGTCATAGACCCGGCCCTGGTGCGGCTCCAGGATCTCCACCAGGGTGCGCACCAGCACCGGCGGGGTGTAGAACTCGCCGCCGCGCTTGCCCTCGGCCTTGGCGAACTTGTCCAGGAAGTACTCGTAGACCTCACCGAGCAGATCCCGCGCCTTCGAGACGCCCTGCCCGGTGAAGCGGGCGGAGTTCAGCAGGTCCACCAGCTCGCCCAGGCGGCGCTGGTCCACGTTGTCGCGGCCGTAGATCCGCGGCAGGGTGCCCTCGAGCGAGGTGTTGTCGCGGCCGAGGTGCGTCATCGCGGCGTCGATCAGGTCACCGACCGTCTGCCGGTCCGCGCCCGGTGTGGCCTGGGTTCCCTTGGCGTGGGCGGCGATGAACTCCCAGCGGGCTTCGGCAGCGACCCAGAACACGCCGGAGCCGGTGTACTCATCGACCTCCTCGAGGGTCTCGGCGATGAACTGCTCGTCCTCGCCCGCGAGCTCGGCGCGGATCGCCTCGCGCCGCTCCTCGAAGGCGTCGGAGACGTACTTGAGGAAGACGAGCCCCAGCACGACGTCCTTGTACTGGCTCGCGTCCATGGAGCCGCGGAGCTTGTCCGCTGCCTTCCACAGCGTGTCCTTGAGCTCCTTGGGCGTCGAGGGCGCCAAGGCGGCCTGCTTCGTGGCCATCAGTTCTCCTTCGTGGGGGTTGTGAGCGTGGCGGCGAGGGTTCCGGCCGCCACGGCCTGGATGAGTTCGTCCTCTAGCTGGTCGAGGGATTCCAGTCGCCGGCGGAGATCCGCTCGTCGATTCTCGAGCAGGGGTCCGACAGCGTCGAGCACAGGGACCGCCTCAGCGGGGATCGTGCGCAGACGCCAGATGCGCCGGTCGCGTCCTTCCTGGGCGGCGATATCCGCGGCGACGACGCGCGGATGCAACACGCGCAGATCCCTGATCTCGGTGCGGCAGCGCAGCGCACGGGCCGGGGCCTGCAGCACGTGACCCCCTTCGTCGTCGACAAACGCAGCGGCGCCGCCCTCGGCAGTGAACACCACGTCACCGGGGAGGGTCATGGTGCTGCGTGGAGCGGTCTTCTCCAGGACGAGACGGTCCACCGCGCGCCGGCCGATCCTGCTCGGATCGCGGACCTCCTCCGGTCCAATGACCACGACGCTGCCGGGAGCAGGCGCGCCAATCGCCTGCACCGGCAGACGCGTCCCCAGGACCTCGCGGGCGAGCCCGCGGAGCGCCACATCCCAGGTCACCGTCGGATCGATGCGTTGGTCGTCGGTGGCTCGGACCTCGAGCCTGCTCTCGAGGGTGCCGTCGTCGAGCTCCCAGAGCCGAGCCAGGCTCTCGCCTCCACTTCGAATCTGGTCGCCTGCTGGAGGGAGCCACAGCTCGCGTCGTCGCACGAACGCTCCGGTAGCGAGCCGACTGCTGCGCAGAAAGGCGTGGGCGGTCAGAGCTGTGCCTCCGGCGAGCGCGGCGGAGATGTCGGCAGTGATAGCTGCGCGAGCAGAGTCGTCCAGAGTGGTGTCGGCGTGCTCGCCGTAGACGGTCCAGTCCGTGCCGGCATGGGAAGCAGCAGTGCCGAACGCCCACAGCGCGAGGCGTCGTCGGCCGCCGAAACGGCTCAGTCCTTTCGGGAGACGGGCGGCATATCGCAGAGGCGCTGGGCTCTCCGGGCGAGGCAGGAGCAGACGTGACCGCACTGCACGGAGCGTCTCGTCCCGGAGGGGGTCGAGCAGCAGCTCGCTGGGACCGAGCACGAGCGCGATGTCCGACGGACCGAGGTCCAGGAGCACCGAGTCGATCTGTTCAAAGAAGGACTCCGGATTCTCGGCCCTCTGCTCGTGCAGGAGAGCGATGTGCGGCTCGTCCGTCAGGTCTGAGAGCTCGAAGACCTGGTCGATCCCGGCATGCGCGGCGAGCATTCGCAGTGCAGCACGTGACTCCGGAGTGCCTGCAGCCTCTGGGTCAGCGCCGTAGAGCGGCTGCTCCTCGTCGGCAAGCGCCTGCGCAAGCTCCGTGGCTATGAGCATCCCGCCTTCGCCTCGCGGATCGAGGCGACGAGGTACCGGTTCGAGCAGTCCTCGAAGGATTTCCACGACCAGCGCGGCGCCTGCCGGTGTCAGCGCTTGTGCAGCCCAGGGGCCGCGCGGACCAGTGAAGGAACCGATCAGCCTGTCGATCACGGCACGGCCGGAGAAGGCCGCTTCGGCGAGCTCGTCAACAGAATCGACGAGCTCGTCCTGCGCTAAAAGATCCTCCACCTGGGACCACGGGATCAGCAGCTCATGCCTGCGGCGATCCAGCAGCTCGGCGAGGTCGCCCGCTCGGGCGTTCTTGAGTGGTCCGCCGCTCAGGTGATGCAGGAGCAGCAGGGTGGACGCGGCCTCGGGGTCCGCGCGCAGCTCCTCGAACCGGGAAGAGTGCAGGAGCACCTCGAGCGGGGCCTCAGGATTCTTCCCCCTCCCCGTTGCCTGGAGCCAGTCGGCGATCTGCTGCGCATCGAAGAGCAGCTCATCCTCGGAGAGGGAGGGCGGAAACGGACTTGCGGAGCCGGTCGAGCGGGTTCGCCATACGCTCACCACTTCCCGTCGGACACGGGTGAGGTCAGCGATGGACTGCATAGTCAACGTCGGCATGGCTCACCTCCCGAGTGGATAGCGCAAACCTAACGGAGTCCGCTTCGTTCGCCTAGCCAACGCATCGCTAAGGGACCTTATCGTCATCTGCTCTTTGCTTCTTCACGCCGTGCCTGCATGGTCAGGGCATGCACAGCGGACCTCGTAGTGCACTCGCCATCGGACACCGTCCGACTCACCCTTGGAGTAGACATGCGCACCTCAACTCTGCCGTCCTCGACGGCTCTCGGTCGCCGGCCTCATGGGCGGCTCGGCAGCGGAGCGATCGGTGCTCTCGCCGCCCTCGCACTCCTCACTGCTTGCGGCGTCACGCCGGCGACGCCCAGCGACGAGTCCGTGACGACTCCTGAGGTCGCCGCCGAGGCCGAACCCACCGAGCAGAACGTTGCCGAGTCCAGTGCACCGGAGGCCGCCGCGCCGACCGAGTCGACGTCGGAGAGTGTCGAGCCATCCCCCGACGAGGAGACGGAGACTGCACCGCAGCCCGAACCGATCGAGCCGCAGTCCTTCTCGGGATCGGGGTCCGACGTGGTCATGCTCGAGCCGCTCGGCGACGGCGTCTTCTACGCGACCGTCACCCATGACGGCTCGAGCAACATCGCCCTGTGGTCCGTCGACGAGAACGGGCAGAACATCGACCTGCTGGTCAACGAGATCGGAACGTACGAGGGAGACGTCGCGCTGAACTTCGGCGAGGATCCCGCCGCGCTGCGCGTCGAGGCCGACGGCGGCTGGACCATCGATCTGGTCCCCCTCCGCGAGGCGCCGCGCTGGGACGGAAGCAGCGCATTCGAGGGCCACGGCGGCACCATCCTCATCGTCGAGGGTGTTGCCGACGGACTCACTCCGGTCGCGCTCACACATGACGGGGAGAGCAACTTCGCGATCTGGGCCTGGGGGGAGGGCCGCCCCGACCTGATCGTCAACGAGATCGGTGCGTACGACGGCACGACGCTGCTCCCCGACGGCTCGCTCGTCCTCCAGATCACTGCCGATGGGGGGTGGAGCATCTCGACTGATTGATGGGCCCCGGGCTTATAGCTCGAAGCCTCGAAGCTGGGGCTTTATGAAGGTTCCAGACTCACACCCAGACAAGCGGCGTCGCTCACGCCGCGAACGCAGAGACAGATGGACCCAGGAGCCTCAACTCCCTTTCGACTTAGATTGTCACTTGCCCTTGCAACGATGGATCGGATCACGACCGATACGAGGAGAACACATGAACGACATACTCACTCACGCGCAGCTTCACCGGTCCGGAAGGGGTGAATTGTTGCTCAAACTCGCTGAGATGACAGCGTCGGACCCTGCCAGCTACGCAGCACATCAAGCACTCGCGAGGTTTCTGGACTTGACCGAGAGAGACGCCCTCTTTCAGCTTGGCAAGCTGCGCGAAGCAGACTTGGTCGTCTCGAGCGGCCGCATGTCGGGCGGCTGGCGGCCGACGCCCGAGGGGCGGAGAATCGCCGCGGGGCTGCGAGCCTCCCTCGAGGAGGGACCACTCCGGCTTGAGCACACGATGCGCGCAATTCTCGCGGAACTCAAGGCCGCGGGCGGCGAAGCGACTCGTGATGATTGGCTGAGTTGGGATCTGCACGATGACGCACTCACCCCCGTTCTAGTCGAAGAACGAGAGCAGGCGCTTGACCTTCTCGAGGAAGCAAAGTACATCACGACACTCAACGCACTGCAGGCTTCACATCTGCGAGTAGAGATCACTTCGCGTGGCAGGACTGCCCTCATGCGTCCGGAAGCAATGCTGTTCGACAGCCTGTTTCCCCACGGGCCGACGACCAACGTGGATCAGCGCGTCGGCATTCAAACCCAGTCCTTCCACAATAACGGCGGAGCCGTCCAGACGGGCGACCATTCCGCGCAGTACATCACAATTACCAACACTCAGATCGAGAGGGTCACCGAGAGTATTGCCGCTACTCGTGCGGTTCTCGCCCATGAGGATCTCGACGAACTCGTGCGCAGCGAGGTCTCGGCAGTAGTCGACGAACTCGAGGTCGCCGCAAACCAGAAGGCTGAAGTAGGAGTTCTGCACACACTCATCACGAAAGCAACTATGGCAGCCGCGGGTGCCGCTGGTACTGCAGCTGGAGGAGCAGTCATCCAGAGCTTGGCAGCTATCGGTGCCGCCCTAGCCTGAGTTGGCTCCACTTGGGCTGCTTCTTTCGAGGCAACCCAAGTGGGCGGGACGGGACTGATGCGCAAGAAGTTTGGGAATAGGACTGTAGGCGCATCAGTCCCCTAGCCCGAGCCGGCCATCGCGAGCTGCCCATCACTCGGTCGAGCTATCGCTGCCCATCACTCGGTCGAGCTATCACTCCTACCCGGACGCTCTATCGATCTACGTGACGCTCGGGGCGATGGGCGAGCTGTACGAGAGGCCGACGGTCCTCGCCGCCGCCCGCTCCATGGCTCTCGGGCTGATGCGCCGCGGCCCGTCGAACTTCGCAAAGTTCCACTCCGACGACCTGCTCGACGACGTGCTGCTGCAGCGGAGCCCGTCGGACACGGGCTGATCGCCGCAGTCGGCACCTCGTGCCATCCGACCACCAGCTTGTAGCGCCCGCGGCGCACCGCGCACTGCCCCTGGTAGGACCAGCAGACGGGCCACTCCCCGGATCGGTCCCATGAGATCGAGGACTGGATCGAGTTCTCCGACGCAGATCGTCGCGCCTACACGTCGCGCGTTGCCGACGGGCACTTCATGGGCATGCGCCGAGCAGCGATGGAAGCAGGAAAGAACTCGAACAAGGTGGAGCGGTTGCTGGAGATCGTCGACGATGCGACGGCCAATGGCCGCAAGGTCATCGCCTTCTCGTTCTTTCGTACCGTCATCGACGAGCTGGTGGAGCTCCTGCCGGGTCCTGTGCACGGCCCGATCAGTGGAAGTGTGAGTGCCGCCCGGCGACAGGAGATCGTCGACGAGTTCTCCGACTCCCCCGAAGCCGGCGTTCTTCTGTCCCAGATCCAAGCCGGAGGCGAGGGCCTCAACATTCAGGCAGCCTCTGTCGTGGTTCTCGGCGAGCCCCAGCTCAAGCCCTCGCTCGAAGTGCAGGCCATCGCTCGAGCGCACCGCATGGGACAGAAGCGATCCGTACAGGTTCACCGCCTTCTGTCCGATGAGGGGATCGATCCGCGCATCGTCGAACTGCTCGGAGAGAAGACGAGGATCTTCGACGAGTATGCCCGCGAGTCGGCTACGAAGGATGCCGATAGGGATGCCGTCGAAGCCGGGGAGATCGCCATCGAGAAGCGGCTGATGGCAGAGGAGAAGGCTCGCGTGCTGGGCGAAAGCCATGCGACGACAGATTCCATCTCCAAGGAGCCTTCAGCGGCGGGGGACGGCAGCGATCAGAGCCCTCGACCGCCGAGCGCGGATCCCGGTACCTGACCGCGCACCCCGTCCGCGTCACGTCAGTAGTTTGATCAGGGTCAGAGTTTCCGCCGCATAGGAGCAGACACCATGGAGACCACTACTCTCGCCGAGGCGTTCGCGTACTTCGACTCAGCTCCCGCAAATCCCAGGTGGTCCTGGTCCGCTGTGAGCCCCGATTCCAAGAAGGTCACACTCACGATCTGGGAACACGAGGTGGACGCCGACGGGTCGGTCAACTTCTTCGGCGACCCCGCCTTAGCGACCTGGTCCTCGAAACCGGGAAATCAAGAGCGCATCCGGAATCTGCGGATCGCCCGCGACAACTGCGACTCTCTTTGTCACGTCATCTGGGTCACTGCACGCGATCCCGAGGAGACCCCTCTGAAGATCGCAGGACGGTATCCCGAGCAGCACCTGATGATGAGAGTCATCGACTTGGACGAAGTGACCGGTGAGTTCTCGGCCGCCCTCGTCGATCCGACGACTCCGGGCCATGAGCGACGAAGGATGGTCGACCGGCCCATCCTCCCGCCCACGCCGAGCCCACGAGACAGTGCCCACGGAAGAATAAGCGACAGGACGCCCCAACGCGCCATCGCAACCTGCCCGAACTGCTTCATCCAGCTCCCCGCGACCGGTGTCTGCGGGAGCTGTGAAGCGCCCTGGGTTTCGTTCCGTGGTTAGACAGTCGCGGGCGCGGTCGTCGTGGGGCGAGTGTAGGTCGCTTCGACCTCGGCCGGGGTGCGGTAGCCGAGAGCTTCGTGGATCCGGCGTGTGTTCGTTCCACCAGTGGACCCAGGCCATCGTCGCGATCTCTACGTCCGAGACTGAGCCCCAGGTGCACCTTGAGTAGATGAGCTCGGTCTTGTAGAGGCCATTCACGGTCTCGGCCAGCGCATTATCGTAGCTATCTCCCACGGTTCCGACAGACGCCTTCACACCAGCAGTCGTGAGAGCGTCGGAGTAGGCGAGAGAAACATATTGAACGCCACGGTCCGAGTGATGAATGAGTCCATCCCGCGCCCGATGAGCACCGGTGGAGATCAGCGCTTGCTCCAACGCGAGGAGCGGAAGCGATTCCGTATGCAGTCTGGATGCGACAGCCCAGCCCACGATTCTGCGCGTGCACGCGTCGGTGATGAACGCGGTGTAACAGAATCCCGTCGGAAGACGAACATAGGTGATGTCCGCGACCCACAACTGGTGCGGGCGCTTGGCCGCGAACTTCCGCTCCACGAGGTCCGGGCGATGGTCCGGCTCCCGCGACGGGCAGGTCGTGAGGGGCTTCCTGCCTCGTCGAACACCGTGCACTCCGGCGAGGTGCATGAGTCGGGCGACCTGGTCTCGGCCCACGTCCCAGCCGGCTCGGCGCATGGCATGCCACATCTTCCGGACCCCGTAGACACCGTAATTCTCCTGATGGATCCTTGTGATCTCGGTGAGCAGGGTGGCGTCTCTGAGATCGCGGGCTGAGGCGGGACGCGTTTTCGCTGCGCGGTAGCCGCGGGACGTGATGAACCCACATTCTGTCGCACCGAGGATGCGGCAGATGGCCTCGACCCCGAACTTCTCGCGATGCATGTCGATGAACGCGATCATTTCGTCGTGGGGCGGTCGAGTTCCGCTGCGAAAAACGCTGAGGCGGCCTTCAGGATCTCGTTCGCACGTCGCGCCTCGGCGAGCTCCCGCCGAAGCCGGCGGTTCTCCTCCTCGAGCGGCTCTCCAGAGCCGGCCGGCTCGGTGGGTCCGTAGCGGTTGCACCAGATCCGCAGCGTCTCCACGCCAACGCCGAGCTGTGGTGCGACGGCACGGATCGATGCTGCACGGGGGCCGCCCTCGCGGGCTTGGCGGTCGTAAACCATGCGCACGGCACGGTCACGCAGCTCTGGACTGAACTTCTTGGGCATGCTCCGATTCTCCTTGCTGAGACTCGGAACGGAACCCAGGGCGCTTCA
>NZ_JAZDCG010000029.1:0-17224 GCF_036321705.1 Brachybacterium sp. J144 | reverse complement strand
GTCGAGGAAACGCCCGGTTCCATTCCGAACCCGGAAGCTAAGCTCGATTGCGCCGATGGTACTGCACTCGGGAGGGTGTGGGAGAGTAGGTCGCCGCCGGACATCTTTGTGGGAGTGGGAGTGAGCTGGAGACCTTTCGGGGTCTCGCTCCTCCCACTCCCTTTTTTCATGCCCAGATTTCGTGCCCCACTGCGGATCGTGCCCGGCCGGCTCGGCTCAGAGCCTCGAGGAGGAGGCTGGCGATTCCCGGCGCTTCGTCGCAGGGGCGGTCCGGAGCGTTCAGGGCGCCCCGGGGCACCTGGTCCGCACCGTCGCGGGCCGTTCGCTCCGGCGTGTGACCCCGCTCCTGTTCCGAGTCCCCGGAATGTGACGGGCCGTGCCCCGTACTGGTGAGAGCGCTCACGGATGCTCGGCTACTGCCCGGTCTCCGCCAGGGGGTCGCATAGGCTCGGAGGTCGATAAGCGCATAGGGCGATGACAGCGAGCACGACGAGACGGACGGTCCACAGTGTCTGAGGACAGGAACAACGAGCGCGAGAACGGCGGACAGCACCGCCGTGAGCAGCAGGGCGCAGGCCGCCCGTCGAGCGGGCGCGGCCCGTACACCGGTCGTTCGCGCGATGACGAGGGCCGGCATCGCCGTTCGTCGCGTCCCGAGGGAGCACGCCCCGAGCGGTCCGAGTCCGGTGATCGTCGCCGCGGCGGATCCGGGGACGACCGCCGTGACGGCGGTCCGCGCTCCTTCTCCGGCCCCCGAGGTGACGGCGAGCGTCGTCCCTATCGCGCGGGCGGTGCGAAGCGTCACTACGGCGACCGGGATGAGCGGCGCCCGTACGGTGACCGCGGCGAGAAGCGGCCCTATGGTGACCGGAGCGAGGGGCGTTCCTTCGGAGACCGTGGCCAGCAGCGTCCCTACCGAGACCGTGGCGAGAAGCGCCCCTATGGTGACCGCGGCGAGAAGCGTCCCTACAGTGACCGTGACGAGAGGCGTCCATACGGTGACCGGGGGGAGAAGCGTCCGTACGGTGACCGCGGCGAGAAGCGCCCGTACGGTGGTGACCGGGGGGAGAAGCGCCCGTACGGTGACCGCGCTGAGAAGCGGCCCTACGGTGAGCGTGGCGAGAAGCGCCCCAACAGCGACCGGGGGGAGAAGCGTCCGTACGGTGACCGCGCTGAGAAGCGGCCTTACGGTGAGCGTGGGGAGAAGCGCCTGTACCGTGACCGCGGCGAGCGCCCGTCCGGCCGCGGCCGGGACGATCGACGCCCGGCCCGTGACGGTGACGAGCGACGCGGACGCGATGATCGACGCGCCTCGCGCCCCGGTCAGGAGGCGCGCGCGGACCGTCCCTTCGAGCCGCGGATCCCGGACGGGATCACCGGCGCCGAGCTCGACCAGGACGTCCAGGACGAGCTGAAGGGCCTGAGCCGGGAGACGGCCGATCGGGTCGCACAGCATCTCGTGGCCGCTCTCGTGCTCGAGGCCGAGGACCAGGAGACCTCTCAGGCGCATGCCAAGTTCGCCGCGCGCATCGGTGGCCGCATCGGCGCCGTGCGCGAGACCTACGGCGTCCTCGCCTATCGCGCCGGCGACTACCGCACGGCGGTCCGCGAGCTGCGCACTGCTCTGCGCATCACCGGCCGCACCGACGTGCTCCCCCTGATCGCCGACTCCGAGCGCGGGCTGGGACGCCCCGAGCGTGCTCTCGACATCGCCGCCTCCGACGAGGCGAGCGACCTCGGGGTCTCGGCCGCGATCGAGTTGATGATCGTGGTCGCCGGTGCCTATGCGGATACCGGGGACACCGAGACGGCTCTGCGCACGCTCGAGATCCCGGCTCTGCGCCAGAAGGTCGACGGCAAGTGGCAGGTCCGGCTCTGGGCGGCGTACGCCGAGCTGCTCGAACGTGCCGACCGCGTCGACGAGGCCCGTCGCTGGCTCACGCTCGCCGCGGACACCGACACCGAGGGGCTCACCGACGCCGCCGAGCGCCTCGGGCGGCCGGCGCCGCAGCAGGAGCCCGTCGTCCCCACCTGGGAGGATGACGAACAGGTCTCCGTGCTCGACGCCTACGACCCCGACGCGGACGCGGACGCGGACGACGACGCGGACGAGTCCGATGACCCGGCCCAGACGGTGGACCCGGTCGGCCCGGTCGACGAGGAGCCGGAGGCGGACGCCGAGGCGCTGGAGGTGGACGGGTCGGAGGCGGCCGCGCTGCCCGAGGAGGCTCCGGAGGACGATGACCTCACGGACGAGACGGACGCCGAGGTGCTCGAGGTGGAGGAGACTCCCGCCGAGGTCGAGGACGCCGTGGACACCGAGGAGCCCGCCGAGGCGGCGGAGGACCCGGAGGTCCGCGCCTGATGCCCCTCGTGGATCCTTCGCTCCTGGACCTCCATGACGCGCTGCTCTTCGATCTGGACGGCACGCTCATGCACGGCTCGCGGCCGATCCCGCACGGTGCGGAGGCGGTCGCCGCCGCGCGCACCGCGGGTCGTCCGGTGGCCTTCGCGACCAACAACGCCTCGCGCACCCCGGAGCAGGCCGCTGAGCACCTGCGGGGGATCGGCATCCCCGCCGAGGCCGCCGAGTTCGTGACGTCGCCGCAGGTCGCCACGCGCCTGCTCGCCCAGGACCTGGAGCCGGGGGCGAAGGTGCTCGTCGTCGGCGGTCCGAGCCTCGCCGAGCAGGTCCGGGCCGACGGCCTGGAGCCCGTGGAGGCCGACGCGGAGGACGTCGTCGCCGTCGTCCAGGGCTGGTCCCCGGATCTCGGCTGGCGGCGGCTCGCCGAGGGCGCCTACGCCATCCGCCGTGGTGTCCGCTGGATGGCGACCAATGTCGACGCGACTCTGCCCACCGAGCAGGGGCTCGCCCCGGGCAACGGTTCGATGGTCGCCGCGCTGCGCCATGCCACCGGTGCCGTGCCGGAGGTCGCCGGCAAGCCGGAGCCGGGCATGTTCGAGGTCGCCGCGGCGCGCAGCGGAGCACGGCATGCGCTCGTGATCGGCGACCGCCTCGACACCGACATCGAGGGCGGGGTTCGCGCGGGTCTCGCGACGCTCCTCGTCCTCACCGGGGTCGACGGCGTCGAGAACGCGCTCCGCGCCGAGCCGGTGCGCCGCCCCACCTACATCACGCCCGACCTCGAGCAGCTCACCGCGCCGTTCCCCCTGCCCGTCGTCGACCGCGACCGCGTCCGCTGCGGACCCGTCGGCGCCACCTGGCGGGACGGCGACATCACCCTGACCGGCGAGGTCCAGGACCCCCGCGTCCTCCGGGCCGTGCTGGCGCTCCTGCGCACCCACTCCCCGGATGCGGCCTGGACGGGGCGCCTGCTCGACGCCGACGGCGCCGAGGTGCGCCCGGGCTCGCGGTGACCGTCCAGCGGGTCGACGTGGCGCTCCTCGCCGCGGGTCTCGCCCGCTCCCGCACCCACGCGCGGCGCATCCTCGAGGAGGGTCGGGCGCGGCTCGACGGACGCGTGGTGCGCAAGCCCTCGACCCCGGTCCCCGACGGGGCCCTGCTCGAGGTCGTCGCGGTCCCGGACGGCGTCGAGTACGCCTCCCGCGCAGCCCACAAGCTGCTCGGCGCCCTCGACGCCCTGGAACTGGACCCGGCCGGTGCCGAGTGCCTCGACGCCGGTGCGTCCACGGGCGGCTTCACCGACGTCCTCCTGCGCCGCGGGGCGGCGAGGGTGCACGCCGTCGACATCGGGCACGACCAGCTCGCCGAGCACGTCCGGCGCGACCCGCGGGTCGTGGTCCGCGACGGCACCAGCGTCCGCGACCTCGATCCGGCGCTGCTGGGCACCGACGTCGACCTGATCGTCGCCGATCTCTCCTTCATCTCGCTCCGCACCGTCCTGCCGGCCCTCGCCGGCGTCCTGCGCCCCGGAGGCGATCTGCTGCTCATGGTCAAGCCGCAGTTCGAGGTGGGTCGTGCCGCGCTGCCCCGCACCGGCGTCGTGACCGACCCCGCCGCCCGGATCGGCGCCGTCGAGGGGGTCGTCGCCGCCGCCGCGGAGGAGGGCCTCGCCCTGCGCGCCGTCGGCCCCAGCGCCCTGCCGGGGCAGGACGGTAACCGCGAGTACTTCGTCCACCTCCGACCCGGCGACGCCTCCGCCCCCGACCAGGAGGCCTATGACATGATCGGGGTCGCCGTGCGCGAGGACCGAGCGCGCCGGCGCGCGACCGATCCCGCACTCCAGGAGGACTGATCACGATGCGACGGTTCCTCCTCTACGTCCACACCGGTCGGCGCGCGGCCCTGAGCGCGATGCTGACGGTCCTCGAGGAGCTCCGTCGCCGCGGGGTGCGCGGCGTGGTCGTCGACGAGCAGGTTGATGAGATCCTCGCCCTGCCCGAGGGGGAGGCGCCGCCCCGCCTGCTGACCTTCCTCACCAACGGCGGGGTCGACGTGCTCGACGCCGTCTCCGCGGCAGACCTGGTCGAGCTGGGCATCGTCCTCGGCGGCGACGGCACCATCCTCCGTGCGCTCGAGGCCGTCCGCGACGCCGACGTCCCCGTGCACGGCGTGAACCTGGGCCATGTCGGCTTCCTCGCCGAGAGCGAGGTCGAGGATCTCGCGATCACTGTCGCCCGTCTCCTCGAGGGCGAGTACGAGATCGAGAAGCGCTCGACCCTCGACATCACGGTGCTCGACGATCACGACGAGCCCGTCGCCCGCCACTGGGCGCTCAACGAGGCCTCGCTCGAGAAGGCCGACCGGCAGAAGATGATCAACGTCGCGATCGAGATCGACGGCCGACCCGTCTCGAGCTTCGGAGCCGACGGCGTGCTGCTGTCCACCTCGACCGGCTCCACCGCCTACGCCTTCAGCGCGGGCGGCCCCGTGATCTGGCCCGAGGTCGACGCGATGCTGCTGATCCCCCTCGCGGCCCACGCGCTCTTCGCCCGGCCCCTCGTGCTCGGCCGCTCCTCCGAGGTCGCCGTCGAGATGGTCCTGGACAACCGCGAGGACGCGATCCTCACCCTCGACGGCCGTCGCGGGGCGGACATCGTCGCGGGGATGCGCATCGAGGCCCGTCTCTCCGAGCACTCCGTGCGCCTGGTCCGTCTCGCGCCGACCCCTTTCGCCGATCGCCTGGTCGAGAAGTTCCAGCTGCCCGTCGTCGGCTGGCGCGGCCGCGGCCCCCGCACCCGCTGAGGGCCCCGCATGCTCTCCACCCTGCGCATCCGCGGCATCGGCGTGATCGATGACGCCCTGCTCGAGTTCGGGCCCGGCTTCACCGCGCTCACCGGCGAGACCGGGGCCGGCAAGACCATGATCGTCACGGGCCTGACCATGCTCCTCGGCGGGCGGCTGGACCGGGGCCGCACCCGCGAGGCGAGCACCGTGGACGGCACGCTCGCCCTCACCGGCCACGGCGAGCTCGCGGCCGCGCTCGACGAGCTCGGCGCCGAGGAGGAGGACGGCGAGGTGCTCGTTGTCCGCCGCGTCACCCGCGACGGCCGCTCCCGGGCCCAGATCGGGGGAGTGCCGGTGCCGATCGGGACCCTCTCCCGCCTCGTCGGCACGGCCGTCACCGTCCACGGGCAGTCCGATCAGCAGCGGCTGCGGGACCCCGAGGCGCAGCGCGAGGCGCTCGACCGCTTCGCCGAGACGGAGATCGGCGGTCCGCTCGGTCGTCACCGCGAACTGTGGCGCGAGCGCACCGCACTCGTCGCCGAGCTGGGGGAGCTCGACCTGCTCCTCGCCGAACGGGAGCGCCGCGGGGCGGTCCTCGTCGAGGCGCTCGAGAGGATCGAGGCCCTCGACCCGCAGCCCGGGGAGGACGACGACCTGCGCGCGGAGCTCGAGCGCCTCGGCAGCGCCGAGGAGCTGCGCGGCGCCGCCCAGCGCGCGAGCCTCGCCCTGGTCGGCGACGACGACGGACCCGCGGCGGCGGCCCTGCTGGACCTCGCCGCCGAGGCCGTCGGCAGGGCCTCCCGCACCGACCGCACCCTCGCCCCGCTCGTCGAACGGCTCGAGACCGCCCGGCTCGAGCTCTCCGACCTCTCCGCCGAGCTGATCCGCTACGCCGAGGACATCGACGCCTCCCCGGGACGGCTCGAGCAGGCCCACGAGCGACTCCACGAGCTGACCGTGCTGGTGCGCGACCTGGGCGGGCTGTTCCCGGGCGCGGATGGGCCCGCGACGGACGTCTCCGCACTGCTGGCCACCTCCCGCACCGCCGCCGTCGACCTCGACCGCTACGAAGGCGCCGAGCAGCGACGCCGCGAGGCGGCGGAGCGCCTCGAGACGCTCGAGCACGAGCTCGAGACGACCGCGGAGAAGCTCACCGCCGCGCGCACCGCGGCCGCCGCCGCCCTCTCCGCGGCCGTGCAGGAGGAGCTGCGGCATCTCGAGATGCCCGATGCGGCGATCCGCGTGGACGTCTCCGCCCGCGCCGCGCGCTCCCACGGCCGCGACGGGGTCGAGATCCTGCTGGCGCCGCATCCCGGGGCCGAGCACCTGCCCGTCGGCCAGGCCGCCTCCGGCGGCGAGCGCTCCCGCGTGATGCTCGCCCTCGAGGTGGCACTCTCCGCCTCCCGCAGCGACCGCACCGCCGCACCGGTGTTCGTGTTCGACGAGATCGACGCCGGGATCGGCGGACGCGCGGCCCTCGCCGTCGGCCAGCGCCTCGCCCGGCTCGCCCGCCACGCCCAGGTCATCGTCGTCACCCATCTGCCGCAGGTCGCCGCGCACGCGGGCACCCATCTGCAGATCGTGAAGTCCTCCGCCGAGGGCGCGACCAGCTCGACCGTGCACGGCCTGGACCGAGCCGGGCGCATCGAGGAGCTCGCGCGGATGCTCGCCGGGGACACCTCCGACCTCGCCCTCGCCCACGCCGAGGAGCTGCTCGACGAGGCCCGCGCCATGGCCGAGGACGCGGCGCCCGGCCGGGGTCGCCGATGAGCCCGCAGCGCGCGCAGGTCACTGGCACCGCCCGGCTCGGCCGACGCACCAAGGACCTCACCAAGCGCCTCCAGCCCGGCGACATCGCGATCATCGACCACGAGGACGTGGACCGCGTCGCGGCCGAAGCGCTCGTCGAGCGGCAGCCCGCCGCGGTCCTCAACGCCGCCGCCTCGACCTCCGGCCGCTATCCCAACGCCGGCCCGCAGATCCTGCTCGACGGCGACGTGGTGCTCGTCGACGCCCTCGGCCCCTCGCTCTTCGAAGGGATCCGCGACGGGCAGACCATCACCGTCCGCGACGGCGAGGTGCTGCTCGAGGAGGTCGTCGTCGCGCGCGGCGTCGCCCAGGACCAGGCCACTGTCACCGCCGCGCTCGAGATCGCCCGCGAAGGGCTCTCCGAGCAGCTCGAGCTGTTCGCCGAGAACACCATGGAGTACATGCTCCGCGAGCGAGACCTGCTGCTGGACGGGATCGGCGCCCCCGACGTCCGCACCCGCATCGACGGCCGCCCGGTGCTCATCGTCGTGCGCGGCTACCACTACAAGGAGGACCTCGCGACCCTCCGCCCGTTCCTGCGCGAGAACCGCCCCGTGATCATCGGCGTCGACGGCGGGGCCGATGCGGTGATCGAGGCGGGATTCCGCCCCGACATGATCATCGGGGACATGGACTCGGTCTCGGACCGCGCGCTCGCCAGCGGGGCGGAACTCGTCGTCCACGCCTATCGCGACGGCCGCGCCCCCGGCCTCGAGCGCCTCGCCGGCCTGGGGCTCAGCGAGCAGGCGGTGCTCTTCCCCGCCTCCGGCACGAGCGAGGACATCGCCATGCTCCTCGCCGACGAGAAGGGGGCCTCCGTGATCGTGGCCGTCGGCACCCACGGCACGCTCGAGGAGTTCCTGGACAAGGGCCGCGCCGGGATGAGCTCCACCTTCCTCACCCGCCTGCGGATTGGCTCCAAGCTCGTCGACGCGAAAGGCGTCTCCCGCCTCTACCGCCAGCGCATCTCCACCGTCCAGCTCCTCCTGCTCGCGGTCGCCGGGCTCGCCGCCCTCGCGGTCGCCCTGTGGGCCACGCCGGGCGGGCAGGCCGTCGTCCAGCTGATGGGCGCCCGGCTGGATGGGATGCTGTCCTGGTTCACCACGCTGTTCTTCCCCCGGGCCACCGGGTCGTAGGAGGGTCCGACCCGTGATCGATTTCCGCTACCACCTGGTGTCGCTGATCTCCGTTTTCCTGGCGCTCGCCGTGGGCATCGTGCTCGGCGCAGGACCGCTCGGCGACAACCTCGGCACCCAGCTCGCCGAGCAGGTCGAGCAGCTGCGCGGGGAGCAGGAGCAGCTGCGCACCGAGGCCGACGAGCTACAGACCCGTAATGATCAGCTCGCCTCGTACGTCAGCGAGTCCGGTCCCGAGCTGGTGGCCGACACCCTCCCGGGGCAGTCGGTGGCGCTGCTGACCGACGGCGACTCGACGCGCACGGCGACCGAGCAGGTCACCTCCCTCCTCGAGGGCGCCGGGGTCTCCGCCGTCGTGGAGATCCGCCTGCGCTCGGACCTGTGGGACCCCGCGCAGGAACAGCGGCGCGCCGAGGCCGCCGACGAGATCCGCTCGATCGCCCCCGCCCTGCTCGACCCCGAGCTGGAAGGTCCCGCACAGCTCGCCGCGATCGTGCCGGCCCTGCTCGCCGAGGATCCCTCCGGCGAGCTGACCCAGGAGCTCCGCACCCAGGTGTGGCAGGTGCTCGTGGACCATCAGCTGATCGCGCTCACGGACGGGACGCCCGGTGTGGTCGAGGCGGTGGTCTACGCGAGCGCCGCTCCCGAGACCTTCGTGCTCGCGGGCGAGGCGGAGGACCTCGCCGCCGAACGGGCCCAGAACCTGCTCTCCGCCCAGACCGCCGTGCTGACCTCGCTCGCCGCCACCTCCGTGCCCGCCGTCGTCTCGGCCGCCACGCCGGCGAACGACTCCTCGACCGGGATCCTGCGCACCGTCCGCGGCGACGCCGGTTTCGACCAGCTCTCGACCACCGACCGGCTGCAGGAGGCCGACGGGCCGATCCTCAGCGTGCTCGCCCTCATCGAGCAGGTGCGCGGGGGAGCGGGCGCCTACGGCACCACGGCCGACGCCGCCGAGCGGGTCCCCCCGCTGCCCGCGCCGACGGCGCCTGCCGACTCCGAGGGCGAGGACGCCGCACCCTCCGACGGGGGCGAGGGATGAGCCGCGTCAGGTCCCTGCTCGCGACCTGTCGGAGCGAGCTCGAACGCAAGAACTTCGCCGGTCGCACCGTGACCCTCGCCGAGGGCGCCGCGGTCGTGCTGGGCACCGGTCTGCTCGCCGGGTCCGGGCGGACGGACGGAGACCGGGACTCGGCGGTGCTCGTCGGCATCGGAGCCCTCGGGCTGCTCGACGACCTCCTCGAACCGCACCACCGTGCGCAGGGACGACCGGTCTCCAAGGGCCTGCGTGGTCACTTCGGGGCGCTGCGCCAGGGGCGGGTCACCACCGGCGCGCTCAAGGCCCTGGGGATCCCGGCGCTCGCCGTCCTCGCGACCGCCGGCGCTGCGGACCGTAGCCGATCCGGGCGGGTGAGCGTCCGCGGGGCCGGGCTCGCGCTCGCCGATGCGGCGCTCGTCGCCGGGGCCGCGAACCTCGCCAACCTGCTGGACCTCCGTCCCGGGAGGGCGCTCAAGGTCGTGCTGCCCGCTGCGACGGCTCTCGCGATCCTGCCGCCGGGCGAGGACCCGAGCGGACATCGGCTGGCGCTCGCCGCAGCGGTGCCCGCGGCATTCGCCCTGCCCGTCGACCTCCGCGAGCGCGGCATGCTCGGCGACGCGGGCGCCAATGCTCTCGGCGCCGCCGTCGGCCTCGCCGCGACACGGGTCCTCCCGGTCCCGGCGCGGCTCGTGCTGCTCGGCGGGATCATGGCGCTGACCGTCGCGAGCGAGCGGGTGAGCTTCTCCGCCGTCATCGAGTCCACCCCGGTCCTGCGCGCGGTGGACCGGCTGGGGCGGCGTGCCCCCGAGGAGGCCGAGCGATGAGCGAGAGGTCCTTCGGCCGCGCCGTGCTGCGCGGGGCGAGCATCATCCTCGTCGTCACCGTGATCGCCCGTCTCGCGGGCTTCGCGCGGTACCTGGTGTTCGGGGCGAGCGTCGGCGCAGGCGACGTCGGCACCGCCTACGCGACCGCGAACCTGCTGCCCAACGTGCTCTTCGAGGTGGTCGCCGGGGGCGCGCTGGCGGCGGTCGCGGTGCCGCTCATCGCCGGTCTCGTCCCCGAGGGGCGCCCGGCCGCGAGCACAGACGAGACCGCGGCAGAGGCAACAGTCGAGACCGCAGACGGGACCGCAGCCGGGACCGCGGACGAGGACGGGCGGCGGCGTGCCGACCGCATCGTCTCCGTGCTGCTGACCTGGACGCTACTCGGCACCACGCTGCTCGCCGCCGTGGTGATCGCATTCGCCGCGCCGCTCGCCGCGCTGCTGCTGGGAACGGCCGACGGGACCGCCGGGGTGCACGTGGGCACCGTCCTGCTGCGGATCTTCGCGGTCCAGCTGCCGCTCTACGGGATCGCCGTGGTGCTCGGCGCCTACCTCCAGGCGCGCAAGCGCTTCCTGTGGCCCGCGGCGATGCCGCTGATCTCCTCGCTCGTGGTCATGCTCGCGTATCGCGTCTACGCCTGGATGGTCCCCTCCGTCGCGACCGCCTCGACGATCGGGGAGGGCGCGCTGGCCTGGCTGGGCTGGGGCACCACCGCCGGGGTCGCCGCGATGGCCCTGCCCGTGGTGATCGCCTCGCTGCGCTCCGGTCTGCGGCTCCGGCCCGCCCTGCGGATGACCGGTGGCGACGGCCGTCGCGCGCTGGCCCTCGGCGGCGCGGGCATCGGTGCGGTGGGCGCGCAGCAGCTCGTGCTCGCCCTGATCATGGTCCTCGCCATGCGCGCCGGCGGCACCGGCACGCTGCCCGTCTTCCAGTACGCGCAGGCGCTCTACCTGCTGCCTTACGCG
Organism: Brachybacterium sp. J144; assembly: GCF_036321705.1. Taxonomy (NCBI): domain Bacteria; kingdom Bacillati; phylum Actinomycetota; class Actinomycetes; order Micrococcales; family Dermabacteraceae; genus Brachybacterium; species Brachybacterium sp. J144. The sequence goes on along the minus strand of NZ_JAZDCG010000029.1, from coordinate 6,302 downwards.
GTCCTCGTCGTCCCGCTGGTCACCTCGGTCTTCCCGCATCTGGCGGAGATGCGCCTGGTCGGTGACCACGGCGCCTTCGCCCGCGCCGTCTCCGGCTCCGCGCGCATCGTCATGGCCGTCGCGGCGATCGGCGCCGCGGCTCTGTTCGCCGCCGGCCCGGCCCTCGAGCAGTTCTTCCGCCTCATCGACCGCGCGGGGGCGGCCGGGGTCGGCTCGACCGCGGCGGCGCTCGCCCTCGGCCTGCCCGGCTTCGCCGTCGCGACCCACTGCACCCGCGTGCTGTCGGCCGCGCTGCGGGCCCTGGACGCCCTCCTGGTCGGATCCATCGGCTGGGTGATCGCCGGGGTGCTGCTGGCGCTCGCCGTCCTCACCAGCCCCGGGCGTTCCGCCGCCGAGGCCTCGACCGCCTTCGGACTCTCGATCGCCGTGGGGATGGCGATCGCGGCGCTCGTGGGCCTGAGCCGGATCTGGGAGATCCTCGAGCATGCCGGAGACCTCGCACGAGTCCGCCGGACGATCGTGCTCACGCCGCTCGCGGTGCTGATCGGCGGGGTGCCCGGGCTGCTGCTCGCCCGCCGACTGGTGACCACGGAGTCGGGGGAGACCGTCGCGGTGTTCGTGGGCATCGCCGCCGGGGTCCTCGGCGCGCTCCTCGCCGCGGGCGTCATGCTCGCCGCCGATCCCTCGCTGCTGCACACTCTGCGCGACCGGAACCGGGGACGACGCGCCAGGACCCGCGAGAGCGGGAACGACGCGGTCGATCCCGGCCTGGGCGCTCCGGCTCCGCCGGCGGAGGAGGCCCGGTGAGGATCCTGCTGGTGCGGCCGCGGGCCAGCGGCGGACTCGCCGCCCATGTGGACCAGGAGCTGACCCTGCTGCGGGAGTCGGGCCACGAGGTGGCCGAGGCGCCGGTGCGCATCCAGGAGCGACCCGCCCCCCTGGCGGACCTGCGGACCCTGCGGACCTTGCGGCGCGGCGCCCGCGAGGCGGCCCCCGTGGTGGTCCATGCCCACGGCCTGCGAGCGGGTGCCCTCGCCGCCCTCGCCCTCGTGGGCACCGGGATCGACCTGGTCCTCACCCTGCACAACCTCCCCGTCGGGTCGTCCTCGGTGCGACTCCTCGGCCGCGGTCTGCTGCAGGTCGCCGCGCGGGGGTCCCGGACGGTTCTCGCGGTGTCCCCGGATCTCGAGCAGGCGGCCCGTCGGGCCGGTGCCCGGGACGTGCGCCGCGCGGTCGTCCCCGCTCCGGAGCGGACGCCGCGCGATGCGGCCGGAGGGGACTCCGGGGGAAAGCACGTCCCCGACGCGGCGACCGGAGACCCGGCGGAGGCGGCCGACGACAGCGTCTGGCCCGCGGAATGCGCCCTGCGGGTCCTGGTCATCGCTCGACTCGCCACGCAGAAGGGCCTCGGGGACCTCCTCGACGCCGCCGCACTGCTCCCCGCGGAGCCGCCCGTGGGGATCGCCGTCGCGGGCGACGGGCCGCTGCACGACGAGCTCGCCGCACGGATCGACCGGGAGCGGCTGCCCGTGCGGCTGCTGGGCCGGCGCGAGGACGTCCCCGCGCTGCTCGGGAGCTGCGACCTCGTGGTCTCCGCCGCGCACTGGGAGGGACAGCCGGTCGCGCTGCAGGAGGCCCTGCGGGCCGGCCGCGCCATCGTCGCGACCGATGCCGGGGGCACCCGCTGGGTCACGGGCGAGGCCGCGCACCTGGTGCCCGTCGGCGACGCCCCGGCGCTCGCCGCGGCGATCACCACCCACACCGACCCCGCCGTGCGGCGACGCGCCGAGGAGGCGTCGCGACGTCGTGCCGACGAGCTGCCCTCCGCAGGTGACATGATCGACCAGCTGACCGATGTCCTGGCCCTCGCCGGGCCCCGATGATAGGTTGACAATCCGTGGCAGACACCAGCGCGAACACCCCCCAGACCAGTACCGGCCCCCTTTCGCGGATCGGACAGTCCTCCTCCGCGAAGCCCTTCCGGAATCCCGGCGTCACGAAGCACATCTTCGTCACCGGCGGCGTGGTCTCCAGCCTCGGCAAGGGCCTCACCGCCTCCTCGCTGGGAATGCTCCTCAAGAGCCGCGGCCTGCGCGTGACGATGCAGAAGCTCGACCCGTACCTCAACGTGGACCCGGGCACGATGAACCCCTTCCAGCACGGCGAGGTGTTCGTTACCGAGGACGGCGCGGAGACCGATCTCGACATCGGCCATTACGAGCGCTTCCTCGACGAGAACCTCTCCGCCAACGCGAACGTCACCACCGGCCAGGTGTACTCCAACGTCATCGCCAAGGAGCGCCGCGGCGAGTATCTCGGCGACACCGTGCAGGTCATCCCGCACATCACCAACGCCATCAAGGAGTCGATGCGCTCCCAGGCCGGGGATGACGTCGATGTCATCATCACCGAGATCGGCGGCACCGTCGGCGACATCGAGTCCCAGCCCTTCCTCGAGGCGGCGCGCCAGGTGCGTCAGGACGTCGGTCGCGACAACGTCTTCTTCGTCCACGTCTCGCTGGTGCCCTTCATCGGCCCGTCCCAGGAGCTGAAGACCAAGCCCACCCAGCACTCCGTCGCCGCCCTGCGCTCGATCGGCATCCAGCCCGATGCGATCGTGCTGCGCGCGGACCGTCAGCTGCCCGCCTCGGTCAAGGCGAAGATCTCCTCCATGTGCGATGTCGACATCGACGCGGTCGTGACCTGTGCCGATGCTCCGTCGATCTACGAGATCCCGCTCGTGCTCCACGGGGAGGGGCTCGACGCCTACGCGATCCGCCGACTCGACCTGCTCAGCCACGACGTGGACTGGACCCAGTGGGACTCGCTCCTGCAGCGCGTCCAGCACCCCTCCTACGAGGTGACGGTCGCACTGGTCGGCAAGTACATCGACCTTCCCGACGCCTACCTCTCGGTGACCGAGGCGCTGCGCGCGGGCGGCTTCCACCACGCGGCGAAGGTCTCCATCCGCTGGGTCGAGTCGGATCTGTGCGCCACGCCCGAGGGCGCGCGCCAGCAGCTGCGGGACGTCGACGCGCTCGTCGTTCCCGGCGGCTTCGGGATTCGCGGCGTGGACGGCAAGGTCGGCGCCCTGCGCCACGCCCGCACCCACGGCATCCCCGCCCTCGGCCTGTGCCTCGGCATGCAGTCGATGGTCATCGAGTACGCGCGCACCGAGCTCGGCCTCGCCGGCGCCCACTCGACCGAGTTCGAGCCGGAGACCGCGCACCCGGTCATCGCCACCATGGCCGAGCAGCAGGACATCGTCGCCGGCGCCGGGGACCTGGGCGGCACGATGCGCCTCGGCTCCTACGACCACACCCTGGTCGAGGGCTCCCTCGCGGCGACCGTCTACGGCAGCACCGAGGTCGCGGAGCGCCACCGCCACCGCTACGAGGTCAACAACGCCTACCGCGAGCAGCTCGAGGACGCGGGACTGCGGGTTTCCGGCGTCTCCGACCTCTCCGCCAACCACTCGCTCGTGGAGTTCGTGGAGCTGGACCCGGCGGTGCACCCGTACTACATCGGGACCCAGGCGCACCCCGAACTGAAGTCCCGCCCCACCAGGGCGCATCCGCTGTTCGCCGGGCTGATCGGAGCGGCGCTCGAGCTACAGAAGGCGACGCGCCTGCTCGAGGTCGAGCCCGATCCGGCCGCGGCGGAGAGCGCCGCCGGCGAGCAGCCGATCGCGACCGACGAGGCCTGACCCCGATGAGCCTCGCCGACCGGCCCGCCCCGCGCCCCGTCGCCGAGCGGCGCACCGTGCACCCCGGCATGGTGTGGGACATCGTGCGCGATACCGTCGATTTCGCGCCCGGGGTGCGGTTCGATCGCGAGTACGTCCACCACACCGGCGCCGTCGCGGTGCTCGCGGTCGATGCGGAGGATCGCGTACTGCTGATCCGGCAGTACCGCCACCCCGTCGGCCACCAGCTCTGGGAGATCCCGGCGGGACTCCTCGACGTCGCTGGCGAGGGCGCGCACCTGGGGGCGCTGCGCGAGCTCGCAGAGGAGACCGGACATCGCGCCGGCCGCCTCGAGACCCTCCTCGATCTGCGGCCCAGCCCCGGTGGATCCGACGAGGTCATCCGCGTCTACCTCGCGACGGAGGTGACGGAGCTGACCGGGGACGACGGCTACCGGCGCACCGATGAGGAGGCCGAGATCGAGATCGCCTGGGTGCCGCTCGACGAGGCGGTCGCCGCGGCGCTGCGCGGGGAGCTCACCAACGGCACCGCGCTCGCCGCACTGCTCGCGCTGCACGCCCATCGGACGCTCGGTGCCCAGGCCCCGACGCTGCGCGCCGCCGACGCGCCCTTCCCGGAGCGACCCGGCCACGCCTGAGCCGCGCCCGGCTCAGTCCGCCGCGGGCGGGACGTACTCCTCGAGGGCGCGGGCGAGCACGGGGGCGGTCTGCTCGGCCTGCCAGGGCCGAGCGCCGAGCGCCAGGAGCTCCTCGACGATCAGCGCCTCCCCGGGCGAGGTCGCATGCTCCCACACCCAGTGCCGCAACAGCGCGGGCTGCAGCAGGTTCTCGGTGGGCAGCTCGAGATCCTCCGCGCGGTCGCCGATGGCGGAGCGCACGGCCTGATAGCGGTCCCACACCTCCGGATGCTTCTTCGACCACAGCTTGTGCGGCGGGGGATAGGAGCGCTCGGTGCGCTCGGGGAGGTGCGCCGGGGGGAGGTCGATGCCGGTCCGCGCGACCTGCCACCACTGGTCCTTCTTCGGCGTCCGCGAGGGCAGCGCCCGCTCGAAGGCCTCGCGACCGCGCGGGGCCTCCTTCGCGGCGGCGACGAGGTCCTTGTCGCGGAGGATCCGGTGGGGGGAGAGGTCCTGCTCGCTCGCGAGGGCATCGCGGCGGCTCCACATCTCCCGGGCCGCGGCGAGCTGTCGCGCAGTGCGCAGACCGCCGAGGCCGTGCAGTCCGCGCCAGCTGGCCGAGCGTGGGGCGGACAGCTCACGGGTCCGCTCGTGCTCGAACTCCTGGCGCGCCCACTCGTCCTTCCCGGCCTCCGCGAGCCGTTCGGCGAGGAGGTCGCGGACCTCGACGAGCACCTCCACGTCGAGGGCGGCGTAGGTGAGCCAGCCCTCGGGCAGCGGTCGGCGGGACCAGTCGGCCGCCGAGTGCTCCTTGGCCAGGTGCAGCCCGAGGGTCTCCTCGACGACCGCGCCCAGGCCCACCCGGTCCATGCCCAGCAGTCGGGCCGCGAGCTCGGTGTCGAACAGGGCGGCGGGGCGCAGGCCGAGCTCGGCGAGGCTCGGGAGGTCCTGGTCCGCGGCGTGCAGCACCCACTCCCGCTCGGCGAGCAAGTCCCGCAGCGTGCCCGGCATCGTGAACGCGAGGGGGTCGATGAGGGCCGTGCCCGCCGCCTCGGTGCGCAGTTGGATGAGATAGGCCCGGTTGCTGTAGCGGTAGCTCGAGGCGCGCTCGGCATCGACCGCGACGGCCTCCACGGGGGCGGTCGCCGCCGCCTCGCACCAGGCCAGGAGCGGCTGGATCCGGTCGATCACCGGGACCAGTCCGTCGCGGGGCGCCTTGAGCGCGGTCACGGGACGGGCATCGGGGACGGTCATCGTCCCTCCTCACTGCTCGGTCGCGGGGCGCGCGCACGATGCGAGGGGACCAGTGAGGAGACCCGCGGCGGGGCGGGCGGCAGGCCGCCGGCGGCGGCGAGCATCGCCGTCCAGGCGGCGAAGTGCGGGCCGAGCTCCGGGGACTCGGCCCCCTCGGCGACCTCGGGGGTCCAGGAGATCCGCATCTCGACGTCGACCGTCGAGGCGCGGGAGGCGAGTGCACCGTAGGACTGGGAGACCACGCGGGTCGCGGTGCAGCCGAGCTCGCGGGCGTCCGCGTCGTGCAGCTCGAGGGACTCGGTCACCCAGGACCAGGCGACGTCGCCGAGCATGGACTCGATCGCGAATTCTGGCTCGAGCTGGGCCTGGACGAGGGCCACCATCCGGAAGGTGCCGTCCCAGGCCTCCTGCCCCTCGGGGTCGTGGAGGATCACGAGGCGGCCCGAGGCGAGCTCCTCGTCGTGGACGATGATCTCGGCGGTGCAGGCCCACGTCGAGGGCGCCATGCGGGAGGGCGCGGGGATCGTCCGCCAGACCAGCTCGGGCCGCAGCGGAGCACTGGTCATGGCGTCGATGGAACTCTGGAAGAGCTCGTCACCCGGACGGAAGCGATGCACGGACACACCGGGAGATTAGCGGCGGTGCCGGGGCGGGGGGGGGGGGGGGGGGGGGGGAGGGGGAGGGGGGGGGGGGGGAGGGGGGGGGGGAGGGGGGGAGGGGGCATC
>NZ_JAZDCG010000028.1:0-174735 GCF_036321705.1 Brachybacterium sp. J144 | reverse complement strand
TCCTTCTCCGTTCCCCCTTCTCCCTCCTCCCCCCCTCCCCCCCCCCCCCCCCCCCCCCCCGCGGCCGGCCTCAGGCGTCGTCGCTGTGCACCAGGCTGATCGAGTTGATGCAGTAGCGCTGGTCGGTCGGGGTGGGGAAGCCCTCGCCCTCGAAGACGTGCCCGAGATGGGAGCCGCAGCGCGCGCAGCGCACCTCGACGCGGCGCATCCCGAGGGAGGTGTCCTCGAGGAGCTCGACCGCGTCGCTGTCCGTCGGCGCGTAGAAGGCGGGCCAGCCGCAGTGCGCGTCGAACTGGGTCTCGGCGGTGAAGAGCTCTGCTCCGCAGGCCTTGCATGCGTAGGTGCCCGCGGCGCGCACCTCCTCGTACTCCCCGGTGCCCGGACGCTCCGTGCCGCCCTCGCGCAGCACCTGGTACGAGGCGGGGTCGAGGCGACGGCGCCATTCCTCCTCGCTCAGGGCGACGGTGTAGGGACGGGATCCGATGGGCTCGGTGGACATCGCGCACTCCGTTCTGCGGCGCGGGCGCCGCGCTGGTCGACGCGCCCGCGGCCGGACCGTCGGGGCGCTCACAGTCTCGATCGTAGTCGTCGATAGGATGCGCGGCATGACGCATCGGTCACCCACCGCGCCCCCCGGACGCCGCTCGGTCGCCCCGCTCAGCATGCTGCGGGAGCGCGGCAGCCAGGGACGATGGTCCGACGTCGCGGTGCTCGGCGCAGCGGGGGCGCTCGGCACGTTCACGCTCAGCGCAGGCCTCCTCGCCCTCGGGGCGCGCGTGATGGCCCGGCTCCCGCTCGTGCCCCAGCAGGGACTGCGGCACCGTCCAGATCTGGCCGTGCGCGCGGTGCACGGCGACCGGGTCCACCTCGACGCCACCAAGGAGTCCAGCCGGGCCGGACTGCTCGCGCTGCGCCAGTCCGGCGGGACGGTGCACGTGCGGCTCGGCGAGGTCACCGGTCGTCCGACGCCGACCACCATCGCCCGGCCCCTCCTCGCGGTGGACACCGTCGATCCGCTCACGGTGGAGAAGGCCGCGGTCAACGGCTTCTTCTGGGCCGGCACCCCGCAGACCGCGCACGGCCTGCCGACGGAGGAGGTCATGATCGACTCCCCGGTCGGCCAGATGCCCGCCTGGCGCGTCGACCCGGACCCCGCCGACGGCGCCGCCGCGGGCCGGGCGGACACCTGGGCGATCCTCATCCACGGCCACGGCTCGACCCGCGGTGAGGCGCTGCGGATCATCCCGCTGCTGCATCGCCTGGGACTGACCTCCCTCTCCATCACCTACCGCAACGACACCGGAGCGCCCGCCTCCGCCGACCGCATGCACCATCTCGGCGCCGCCGAGTGGGAGGACGCCGAGGCGGCGATCGAGTACGCGCTGGCCCACGGGGCCCGGCGACTCGTGCTCGTGGGCTGGTCCATGGGCGGGGGCATCGCCCTGCGCACCTCGGTCCGCACCGCGCACCGCGACCGGATCGCGGGCCTCGTCCTGGACTCGCCGGCCGTGGACTGGCAGGACATCCTCGTCTACCACGCGACCGCCCTGAAGGCCCCTCGGCCCATGCGCCGCCTCGCCATGTGGATGATGACCTCGCAGATCGGGGCCCGCCTGGTGCGGCTGCACGAGCCGCTCGCGCTGGACGAGATGACGCCCGCCTACTACCACGACCATCTCGATCACCGCACCCTCCTCCTCCACGCCCTCGACGACGCGACCGTTCCCCCCGCTCCGAGCCGGGAACTCGCCGCCCTCCGGCCGGATCTCGTGACCTTCGTGCCCTTCGAGGGGGCCTCCCACACCCGGGAGTGGAACCGCGACCCGGTGCGCTACGAGCGGCTCCTCGCCGGCTACCTCATCGACGTGCTCGGCCTCGACGAGGACCCCGCAGCGCTCACCTACCCCGTGCGCGACCCCGCCTCCCCGCCCGGCGAGGAGTCGATCGGGCTGAGGATCTGAACGGCTCGAGGATCTGAGCGGGGGACGGGAAGCGCCCGCACCCGCCCTACACTGGCCCGCGTGACCGACTCCCTCCGCGCCCGCCGCCCCGAACCCACCCTCGAGCGGCTCCTCGCGGATCTCGTGCCACCGCCCCGCTTCTCCGAGGCGCGCCTGGACAACTACGTGCCGGATCCGGCGCATCCCTCCCAGGAGCAGGCGAAGCAGCTGGTCTCCGCCTTCGGCGCGTCCCTCGGCCGCCCGGCCCCCGGCGGCGGCCTGCGCGCGCTGCTCCGCCGCCGCAGCGCCCCGGCCCGCGCCCGCGGCCTCTACCTCGACGGCGGTTTCGGGGTGGGCAAGACCCATCTGCTCACCTCGCTCTTCCACGCGGTCGAGGGACAGCGCGTGTACGGGACCTTCGTGGAGTACACCGATCTCGTCGGCGCCCTGGGGTTCCAGCGCGCCGTGGAACTGCTGGGCGACTCGGTGCTGGTGTGCATCGACGAGTTCGAGCTCGACGACCCGGGCGACACCCTGCTGATGACGCGCCTCATCCGGGAGCTGTCCGATCGGGGCGTCGCGGTCGCCGCGACCTCCAACACCCTGCCCGACGCCCTCGGCGAGGGGCGCTTCGCCGCCCAGGACTTCCTGCGGGAGATCCAGGCCATGGCCGAGCGCTTCGAGGTGCTCCGGATCGACGGCGAGGACTACCGCCGGCGCGACGGCGTGCGGGAGATCGCCGCCCTGCCGCGGACCGTGGTCGAGGGCCATGCCGGATCGCTCGACGGGGCGACCCTGGACGGTTTCGACGAGCTCCTCGCCCACCTGGTGACGGTGCACCCCTCGCGCTACGGCGCCCTCATCGACGAGGTCGCCGCCGCCCACCTCACGGACGTGCACGGACTCTCCCACCACCACGACGCGCTCCGTTTCGTGGTGCTCGTGGATCGACTCTACGACCGCGAGGTGCCGGTCCTCCTCTCCGCCCAGGGCGTTGGGGGAGGAGCCGGTCGCGAGGGCGAGCCGGCCGTCATCGAGGACCTGTTCTCCGCCGACCTGCTGCGCAGCGGCTATCGCAAGAAGTACTTCCGCGCCCTCTCCCGGCTCGCCTCCCTCGCCCGGGACGGCGCGGAGATGGTGGGGACGGCGGAGCGTTCCGCCGGCTGAGCCCTCCGCCGGCTGCGCTCTCCGCCGGCTGAGCTCTCGGCCGGGGGAGCCCCGCCCACCACTGACCCACCCCCGCCGACCAGGAGGTCGCCCCGCATGAGCACCCCCGGAACTCTCCACGTCGACCTCTCGGGGACGACCGCCGTCGTCACCGGCTCCACCCGGGGCATCGGCCGGGCCATCACCGAGGGTCTCCTCGCGAGCGGCGCCGAGGTGATCGGCCTGCAACGGGGCACCGACAGCCTCGGCGAGGGGCACCACCCCCTCTCCGTCGACCTCTCCGATCCCGTCGCTCGGGCGTCCGCGATCTCGCAGGTGCTCGCCGACCACGAGGTGAACCTGCTGGTCAACAATGCGGGCATCACCCGACGGCACTCCTTCGAGGACTTCCCCCTCGAGGAGTTCTCCGAGGTCATGGCCGTGAACCTCGACGCGCTCGTGCACCTCACCCAGGCCTTCGGCCGACCGATGCTCGCCCGGGGCGGCGGACGCATCGTCAACATCGCCTCGATGATGTCCTTCTTCGGCGGGGTGCAGAACGCCGCCTACTCCGCCTCGAAGGGCGCGGTCGCCCAGTTCACGCGGTCCGTCGCCAACGACTGGGCCGGCCGCGGCGTGGGCGTCAACGCCATCGCACCCGGTTACATCGCCACCGAGATCAACACCGCGCTCCGCGAGGACGAGGACCGCAACCGCGAGATCCTCGGCCGCATCCCCGCCGGACGCTGGGGCGATCCCGCGGACCTCGTCGGGATGGTCCTCTTCCTCGCCAGCTCCGCCGCGGACTACCTGCACGGGGCGGTGCTCCCGGTCGACGGCGGCTACCTGGCCCGCTGACGCCCCGCCGCGCCCTCAGCGCTCGGTGAGCCGGAGCACGGCCGCCCCGGCGCCCAGCAGCTCGATCTCGCCGTCGGCTCTGTGGTGGACCTCGCCGAACCGGGCGAGCAGCTCCCCGGCGCCCTGCTCCGGGGCGAGACGGAGCGGGCCCGGCCCGCGATGGGCGAGGACCCCGATCCCGCCGCGGCGAAGCAGCACCGCGGACTCCGAGAGCACCTCGACCGCGGTGCGGCGCAGATCTCCGCTGCCCAGATCGTCCTCCGCCCGGCGCAGGGAGAGGAGCGTGCGGTACCAGTCCAGGATCCGGGCGTGATCGCCGCGGTCCCGCTCCTGCCACCGCAGCTGCGAGGCGACGAAGGTGGCGCGGTCCTGCGGATCGGGCACCTGTTCGCTCCAGCCCATCGCGGCGAACTCCTCCGCCCGGCCCGCGCTCACCAGCGGGCCCAGTTCCGCGTCGTGATCGGTGAAGAAGGCGAAGGGCGTCGAGGCCGCCCACTCCTCGCCCTGGAACAGCATCGGCGTGCCGGGACCGAGCAGGACCAGCGCGGCGGCCGCCGCATGCTGCTCGGGGGAGAGGCGATGGTGGAGGCGATCTCCGGCCGCCCGATTGCCCACCTGGTCGTGGTCCTGGAGGAACACCACGAAAGAGTGGCCGTCGTAGTGCGGGGACGACGGATCCACCGGGGCACCCCACACCTGCTCCCGGAAGCTCGACCAGGTGCCGGCGTGCAGGAACATCCCCGTCAGCACCGTGCGCAGCACCTCGGCGTCCCCGAAGTCGGCGTAGTAGCCCGCGCGCTCGCCGGAGATCCAGGCGTGCACGCCGTGGTGGACGTCGTCGGCCCACTGCATGTCCATGCCGAGGCCGCCGGCCGCGGTGGGGGTGACGGTCGCGGGCTGGTTGCGATCCGACTCGGCGATCAGCGTGAGCGGACGCCCCGTCTCCGCCTCCCAGACCCGGACCGCATCCGACAGCTCGGCCAGCAGATGCCGCGGCGAGTCGTCGTGCAGCTCGTGCACGGCGTCGAGGCGGAGCCCGTCGAGACCGAGATCGACGAGCCACTGGCGGGCGCTGCCCAGCAGGAACGCCCGCACCTCGGCGGCGCCCGGCTGGTCGAGGTTGACCGCCTCGCCCCAGGGCGTGAGGTGCAGGGGCGTGAAGTAGGGGCCGAACATCCCCAGGTAGTTCCCGGAGGGGCCGAGGTGGTTGTGGACCACGTCGAGCACGACGGCGAGTCCGCGGGAGTGCGCCGCCGCGACGAAGCGCGCGAGCGCCGCCGGGCCACCGTAGGCGGCATGGACCGCGTACAGCCCCACCCCGTCGTACCCCCAGCCGCGGTCCCCGGGGAAGGTCGCCAGCGGCATCAGTTCGACCGCGTCGACGCCGAGGTCGACCAGCTCGTCGAGCCGCTCGATCGCGGAGTCCAGGGTGCCGGAGGCACCGTCCGGCCCGGACGCGAAGGTGCCCACGTGCAGCTCGTACAGCACGGCGCCGCGCAGGGAGCGTCCCTCCCACCCGTCGGCGGTGCGCAGCGCGGACGGATCGACGACCTCGCTCTCGCCGTGCACCCCGTCGGGCTGGGACAGGGATCGCGGGTCCGGCAGCCACAGCTCGCCGCCGTCGAGCCGGAAGGAGTAGCGGGCTCCGGGCACCGCAGGGACGCCCGGCAGCTCGAACCAGCCGTCCGCCGACGGGGTCATCGGATGGACCGCGCCGTCGACGCGCACCTCGACGCGCGCGGCGGCAGGAGCCCAGACGGCATAGCGGGAACGGTCCACGGAGAGGCTGCCGGCGCTCATGCGCGGGTCCCGCCCTCGATCGCCGCCCCCGCCTCCGGGCGCACCAGCAGCGCGACGGGCCAGGTGTCGAGCAGGTCGCCGAGCGGGGTGCGGCCGCCCGCCACGACGGTTCCCGAGAGGAGGTCCTGCCACTCGCCCTCGGGTAGCGAGATCCAGGCCTCGCCCCAGCCGCCGCGCTGGGCCAGGCCGTGCGCAAGGCGGGTGACGACGGTGACCGCCTCGACGGGGCCGTCGCCGACGGCCCGGCCGAAGGCCACCGCGTGCCCGGTCGTGGTCGCGAGCGGCAGATACGCCGCGTCCCGCCCGCGGAACAGCTCCGGCCGCTCGCGGCGCAAGCGCAGCGCCCGATGGGTCAGCCACAGCTTCTCGTCGTCGAGCCCGTCCGGCCCCGCGCCTGCGAGCATGCGCTCCAGCCGCTCGGCGTGCGCGCGGTGGTCGACCGGCCGACGGTTGTCGGGGTCGACGAGGGAGAGGTCGACCGTCTCGTTGCCCTGATAGACGTCCGGCACACCGGGCATGGTCAGCTGCACGAGCTTCTGGCCCAGGATCGCGGCGCGCTGGGCGGGGAGCGTGCGCCGAGTCCACTCGGTCAGGAGCGCCTCCACCTCCGCGCTCCCGAGCGCCGCCCGTCCCAGGGCGAGCACCTGCCGCTCGTACTCCTCGTCCTGCTCGGTCCAGGTGGTGTGGGTCTTCGCCTCCCGCATCGCCTTGGGGAGATAGCCGTCCAGGCGCTCGCCGTCGATCCGTGCGGCGCGCGAGCCCGGCAGGTCCCAGCAGGCGGCGAGTGTCTGGGCGAGCAGCAGTCCGATCGCCCCGTCCACCCGGTCGCCGCGCTCGCCGGCGAGGGCCCGCTCCAGATCGAGCACGAGGAGGGACCACTCCCGGGGTGCCTCGGTCAGCACCGCGAGACGCGCCCGCACGTCCTCGCTGCGCTTCGTGTCATGCGTGGACAGGGTGGTCATCGAATCCGGCCGCTCGCGGACCATCGCGAGGGCGTGGTCGTGCAGCTCATCCGGCTCGACCCCGATCCGTTCCGGATCCGCGCCCACCTCGGTGACGGGCAGGAAGCGCGGGTAACGGTAGAAGGCGGTGTCCTCGTGGGCCTTGGCATGGACCGGTCCGCAGGTCTGCGCGAAGCGGATCACCACCTCCGCCCGATCGGCCTCGGCGCGGCGACCCGCGCTGCCCACCTCGTCCCCGCAGACCAGGGCGACGACCGTCTCGAGGGTGCCGCGCACGTCCTCGTCCTCGCCCAGCTCGAGCAGGGCCCGCTCGGCGGCGGCCTCGATCACGGCCCGCTCGGCACCGGGCGCGGCCTCGCCGGGGACGATGTACGCACGGTAGCGGTCCATCGCGCCGAGCAGCGCGATCACCACCCGCTGGATGTGTCGCCGGGTCGTGTCCCGCAGCCGGATGTCCTCCTGGCAGATGCGGTGGATGAGCGAGGTCAGCCGCTCGATCTCCGCCCACAGGCTCGTGGTGATCACGAGATCCGTCGCCTCGCGGGCGACCTCCTCGAAGGGGCGCAGGTCGCCGGTGCGGCGCTGCCAGAGGTGGGTGAGCGCGGGGGCGCCGTGTGGGTCATGGAACAGCCCGCCCACCCGCCACAGAGCGTCGTATCCGGTGGTGCCCGCGCACGGGAAGTCGCCCGGCAGCCGCTCCTCGCCCTCGAGGATCTTCTCCACCACGGTCCAGGCGCCGTCCGTCGCCCGGTCGAGATCGCGCAGGTAGCCGCGCGGATCGGCGAGCCCGTCGGGATGATCGATGCGATAGCCGTCGATCACGCCCTCGCCCTGCAGCCGCAGCAGCGTCGCATGGGTCGCGGTGAAGACCTCCGGCAGCTCGACCCGCACGGCGGCGAGGGTGTTCACGTCGAAGAAGCGGCGGTAGTTCAGCTCGTCGTCGGAGACCTTCCAGTACGCGAGGCGGTACCACTGCCGATCCAGCAGGTCGGCGAGGCCCAGGTGCTCGGTGCCGGTGGCGACCGGCAGCACGTGGTCGAAGTAGCGCAGCACCGTCTCCTCGCGCAGCGAGCCGTCGGCCTGCGGGATCTCGTCGGTGGCGACGGTGATCTCGCCGTCGGCGAGCACGGCCCCGATCGGTCGGCCCAGCACCGGCATGAGGATCGAGCGCTCCGCCGTCGGATCCACGTCGAACCAGGACGCGAAGGGGGAGTCGGCCCCGTCCCGGAGCACCGACCACAGGGCGTGGTTGTGGTGGATCGGGGTGGGGATCGCCATGTGGTTGGGGACCACGTCGACGATCAGGCCCATCCCGTGCTCGTGGGCGGCCGCTGCGAGGCGGCGCAGTGCCTCCTCCCCGCCGATGTCCGCGGAGATCCGACCGTGGTCGACCACGTCGTAGCCGTGCATCGAGCCGGGCGCCGCCTGCAGGACGGGGGAGCAGAACACGTGGCCGACGCCCAGCCGGGCCAGATACGGGACCAGAGCCGCTGCATCGTCGGCCGTGAAGCCGGCGTGCAGCTGCAGCCGGTAGGTCGAGGTCGGGACGGGGCGGGCTCCGCGCGGGATGGGACCCCGCTCCCGCGTCGAGGGTCGGGGGCGGTGCTCACGGTCCGTGCTCACGATCGCTGCTCTCCTGGAACGCTGGGGGACGGGGCCGGTGGGGTCAGGCGCGGATCGAGAGGCCCGGATTCTCGCCCGGACCCGCCTCCTCCTCGGCCGCCATCGGGGGCCGCAGGAGGATCAGCAGCGAATGGCTGGGCCGGGAGACGCTCTGCCCCGCCTCCAGGGTGGTGCCCATCTCGATGGTGTCGCCCGTGCCGAGGGCGACCTCCCAGCTCGTCCCGTACTCCGCCGGCGGGAGCACGAAATCGACCTCGTTGCCGGAGGCGTTGAACATGACCAGCGCCGAGTCGTCCTCGATCCGCTCGCCGCGGCCGTTGGGCTCGGGGATCGCCGAGCCGTTGAGGAACATGGTCAGGCACTTGTTCTGCGCATCGCCCCACTCCTCGTCGGACATCGGCGCGCCGTCCGTCCCCAGCCAGTCCACGTCCTTCAGCACCGAGTCGGCGTCGTCCCGCACCACACCCTGCAGGAAGCGGCGGCGGCGGAAGATCGGGTGCTCGCGGCGCAGGGCGATCATGTGCCGGGTGAACCAGAGCATCTCCTCCTGGTGAGGGTCGAGGTCCCAGTCGACCCATGACAGCTCGTCGTCCTGGCAGTAGGTGTTGTTGTTGCCCTGCTGCGTGCGGCCCATCTCGTCCCCGTGCAGCAGCATCGGCACGCCCTGACTGAGCAGCAGGGTAGCCATGAGGTTCTTCGCGCGGCGCTTGCGCAGCGCGAGGATCTGCGGATCGTCGGTCTCGCCCTCGACACCCGAGTTCCAGGAGCGGTTGTGGCTCTCGCCGTCGTTGCCGCCTTCCTGGTTCGCCTCGTTGTGGCGCTCGTTGTAGGAGACCAGGTCGCGCATCGTGAAGCCGTCGTGCGCGGTGACGAAGTTGATCGAGGCGATCGGGGTGCGGCCCGTGTGCTGGTACAGGTCGGAGCTGCCCGCGAGGCGCGAGGTGAAGTCGCCGATCTTGCCCGGCTCGGAGCGGTGGAAGTCGCGGACCGTATCGCGGTAGCGGCCGTTCCACTCCGACCACAGGGGCGGGAAGCCGCCCACCTGGTAGCCGCCCTCGCCGAGGTCCCACGGCTCGGCGATCAGCTTGACCTGGGAGATGACCGGATCCTGCTGGATGATGTCGAAGAAGGCCGAGAGCCGGTCCACCTCATGCAGCTCGCGCGCGAGGGTCGAGGCGAGGTCGAACCGGAATCCGTCCACGTGCATCTCGGCGACCCAGTAGCGCAGCGAGTCCATGATCAGCTGGAGCACGTGCGGAGTTCGCATCAGCAGCGAGTTCCCGGTGCCGGTGGTGTCGTAGTAGTGCGCCTGGTCGTCCTCGACGAGGCGGTAGTACGCCCGGTTGTCGATGCCGCGGAAGCAGAGGGTGGGGCCGAGCTGGTTGCCCTCGGCGGTGTGGTTGTAGACCACGTCGAGGATCACCTCGATGTCGGCCTCGTGGAGGTTCTTCACCATCTGCTTGAACTCCTGGACCTGCTGGCCCAGGTCCCCCGCGTACGAGTACTCGTTGTGCGGGGCGAAGAAGCCGATGGTGTTGTAGCCCCAGTAGTTCCGCAGGCCCTTCTCCACCAGGTGGCCGTCCTGCACGAACTGGTGGACCGGCATCAGCTCGACCGCCGTCACCCCGAGGTTTTTCAGGTGCTGGATGATCGCCGGATGGCCCATCGCGACGTAGGTGCCGCGGATCGACTCGTCGATCTCCGGGTGCTGCATCGTCAGGCCCTTGACGTGGGCCTCGTAGATCACGGTGTCGTGGTA
Source organism: Brachybacterium sp. J144 (assembly GCF_036321705.1). Lineage (NCBI taxonomy): Bacteria > Bacillati > Actinomycetota > Actinomycetes > Micrococcales > Dermabacteraceae > Brachybacterium > Brachybacterium sp. J144. The sequence goes on along the minus strand of NZ_JAZDCG010000028.1, from coordinate 164,647 downwards.
CTGGTGGGCCGGGGGATGGTCGTTGCCCCAGTCGAAGTAGGGCGAGACCACCACGGAGTGCATCGTGTGCTCGGCGGAGTCGTCGCTGTTGCGCAACTCCGGGTTGTCGAACTCGTAGCTGTACAGCGAGGGGTGGTTGCTGGCCATGCCCGCGATCGCCTTCGCGTACGGGTCCAGCAGCAGCTTCGAGGGATCGCAGCGGTGGCCGCTCGCGGGGTCGAAGGGGCCGTGCACGCGGTAGCCGTACTTCTGGCCGGGCTGCACGGCGGGGAGGTAGACGTGCCACACGAAGGCGTCGACCTCGGTGACCTCGATCCTCGTCTCGGTCCCGTCCGTGTCGAACAGGCACAGCTCGACCCGCTCGGCGACCTCCGAGAACAGGGCGAAGTTGGTGCCGGAGCCATCGAAGGTGGCGCCGAGCGGGTAGGGCTGACCGGTCCAGATCTGCATGGGCTCAGGGTACTGGCAGGCAGGGCCTCGACAAGTACGCGCGGGTCACGGTGCGGGAACGACGACGGCCCCGGATCCGTGAGGGATCCGAGGCCGGGTGGTGGGCGATACTGGGATCGAACCAGTGACCTCTTCCGTGTCAGGGAAGCGCGCTACCGCTGCGCCAATCGCCCATGCGCCGTGAGGCGGGGAGGAATGGAGCGGACGACGGGACTCGAACCCGCGACCCTCACCTTGGCAAGGTGATGCTCTACCAACTGAGCCACGTCCGCATATCGGCTGAGCCGACGAGGGACGACTGTAGTGCCGGATCGGTCACCGGCGCAAACCGATCGGGGTCGAGGTGGCCGACGTCACCGCCGGGGTCGGGGCCGGTTCGTGGATGGCGATGTTCGGGGGGAGCCGGGGGAGCGAGTCAGGGGTGGGTCGAGGGTCGGTAGGGCGCCGGTCGGAGGTTGGTCGGCGAGGGGTCTAGGGTCGCGAGCGGGAGGGTGCGGGATGCCCGGAAGCACCTCGGATGTACGTCACATCCCAGGTGGCGCTACCCTCGGTGAACCTCGTGTAGGCTTCTTCGAGTTCGCCCCGCGGGGCGGCATCAGGGCGATTGGCGCAGGGGTAGCGCGCTTCCTTCACACGGAAGAGGTCACTGGTTCGATCCCAGTATCGCCCACGCAGGATCCTCGGATCCCTGTATGCGGACGTGGCTCAGTTGGTAGAGCATCACCTTGCCAAGGTGAGGGTCGCGGGTTCGAGTCCCGTCGTCCGCTCTCCGGGACGGCGCGCCCGACGTTCTCGTCGGACGCGCCTTTCTCGTCGAGGGGTGCATCGCACTCCGCGGTGGGTTGGCCGAGAGGCGAGGCAACGGCCTGCAAAGCCGTGTACACGGGTTCGAATCCCGTACCCACCTCCACCGCGTCCCCCGGGTCGCGGCGCGGGCGATTGGCGCAGCGGTAGCGCGCTTCCCTGACACGGAAGAGGTCACTGGTTCGATCCCAGTATCGCCCACCATCGATGCGAGCCCCGGTCCTCGGACCGGGGCTCGCGTGCTATCCGCTGCTGGTCCGTGCTGTCGGGTGCTGTTCGGGGTTCCGAGCGATCCGCTCCCGATAAGATGCCTGGCGGAGCCGGCATCGTCGGCCGGCTCGACCCGCACAGCAAGGAGCATTCCGTGGCACAGATCGCCATCACCCTCGACGGATTCCCCCAGCGGATCGAGGAGGGGACCACGGGCACCGAGCTCTTCGCGGGGACCACCACGATCATCGCCCTCCGCGTCGACGGCGAGCTGCGCGACCTCGCGACCGCGCTCACGGACGGGCAGGGCGTCGAGGGCGTGGACATCTCGAGCCCCGACGGCCTCTCGATCCTGCGCCACTCGACCGCGCACGTGCTCGCCCAGGCGGTGCAGAAGATCAACCCCAACGCGAAGCTGGGCATCGGACCGCCCATCACCGACGGCTTCTACTACGACTTCGACGTGGCCGAGCCCTTCACCCCCGAGTCGATCAAGGCGCTCGAGAAGGAGATGGGCCGGATCGTCAAGGAGGGGCAGCGCTTCGTGCGTCGCGAGATCAGCGACGACGCCGCCCGCGCCGAGGAGGCCGGCGAGCCGTACAAGCTCGAGCTGATCGGCCTGAAGTCCACCGCCGCGGACGCCGGCGAGGGCGCGAGCGTCGAGGTCGGCGAGGGCGGGCTGACGATGTACGACAACGTCAACCGGCGCGACGAGGTGGTCTGGACCGACCTGTGCCGTGGCCCCCACCTGCCCTCCACCAAGCTCATCGGCAACGGCTTCGCCCTGACCCGCTCCGCCGCCGCCTACTGGCGCGGGAGCGAGAAGAACCCGATGCTGCAGCGCGTCTACGGCACCGCCTGGCCCTCGAAGGAGGAGCTGCGCGCCCATCAGGAGCGGATCGCCGAGGCCGAGCGCCGCGACCACCGCCGCTTGGGCAGCGAGCTCGACCTCTTCTCCTTCCCGGACGAGATCGGCTCGGGCCTGCCGGTGTTCCATCCCAAGGGCGCCATGATCAAGATGGAGATGGAGGACTACTCGCGCCGCCGCCACGTCGAGGCCGGCTACTCCTTCGTCTCCACCCCGCACATCACCAAGAAGAACCTCTTCGAGACCTCGCGGCACCTCGAGTGGTACGCCGACGGGATGTACCCGCCCATGCACATGGACGAGGAGGTGGACGCGGAGGGCAACGTCACCAAGCAGGGCCAGGACTACTACCTCAAGCCCATGAACTGCCCCATGCACAACCTCGTCTACCGCTCCCGCGGGCGCTCCTATCGCGAGCTGCCGCTGCGGCTGTTCGAGTTCGGCAGCGTCTACCGCTACGAGAAGTCCGGCGTGGTCCACGGCCTGACCCGCGCCCGCGGCTTCACCCAGGACGACGCCCACATCTACACCACCCGCGAGCAGATGAAGGAGGAGCTCGCGAGCCTGCTGCAGTTCGTGCTGGACCTCCTGCGCGACTACGGGCTCGACGACTTCTACCTCGAGCTGTCCACCCGCGATCCCGAGAAGTCCGTCGGCGACGACGCGACCTGGGAGGAGGCGACCCGCACCCTCGAGGAGGTCGCCACCGCCTCCGGCCTCGAGCTGGTCCCCGATCCGGGCGGCGCCGCCTTCTACGGCCCCAAGATCTCCGTCCAGGCCAAGGACGCGATCGGCCGCACCTGGCAGCTGTCCACCATCCAGCTGGACTTCTTCGAGCCCGAGCTGTTCGAGCTCGAGTACACCGCGTCCGACGGCACGCGGCAGCGTCCGGTGATGATCCACCGCGCCCTGTTCGGCTCGATCGAGCGCTTCTTCGGCGTGCTGCTCGAGCACTACGCCGGGGCCTTCCCCGTGTGGCTCGCCCCGGTGCAGGTCGTGGGCATCCCGGTCGCCGCCGAGTACGCGCCCTATCTCGAGGAGGTCGCCCAGAGGCTGCGCGCCCGCGGCGTGCGCGTGGTGGTCGACGACTCCGACGACCGGATGCAGAAGAAGATCCGCACCCACACCAAGGAGAAGGTCCCCTACCTGCTGATCGCCGGCGGCGAGGACCAGGCCGCCGGCGCCGTCTCCTTCCGGATGCGGGACGGCAGCCAGGACAACGGCATCGCCGTCGACGAGGCCGTCGAGCGGATCGTCGCGGCGATCCGCGACAAGGCGCAGGTGTGACGGGGTCCGCCGAGCAGGGCGACGAGCCCGTCGTGATCGAGGACGCCCGCGCCTTCGCGGGCGTCCCCGACACCACCCAGCGCCTGTGGACGCCGCACCGCATGGCGTACATCGGCGGGCAGGACAAGCCCGAGGACCCCGACGACGCCGCGCAGTGCCCCTTCTGCGCCGGACCGGCGCGCGACGACGAGGACGCCCTGATCGTGCACCGCGGTCGGGTCGCCTACGCGATCCTGAACCTGTACCCGTACAACTCCGGCCATCTGCTGGTGTGCCCCTACCGGCACGTCTCGGACTACACGGAGCTCACCGACGACGAGGTCGCCGAGGTCGCCGAGATCACCCGCACCGCCATGCGCGTGATCCGCGAGGTCTCCTCCCCGGCGGGCTTCAACCTGGGCATGAACCAGGGCGAGGTCGCCGGTGCCGGGATCGCGGCCCACCTCCATCAGCACGTCGTGCCGCGCTGGCCGGGGGATGCGAACTTCCTGCCCGTGGTGGGTCGGACCAAGGCCCTCCCGATCCTGCTCTCGGACACGCGGCGCCTCTACGCCGAGGCGTGGCCGACGTGACCTGGGCTACCATCGGACGGTCCGGTCGGGGGAGCGGGAGGAACAGGGCGGCATGAGCATCACCGGGGCACCCAGCGTGCCGAGCGCACCGCTCCCGCAGGGGGCACCGTCGCAGCGGACCGGCCCGTCCGGTCCGGGATCCAGCGGGTACGGCTACGACATCGAGCGCAGCGACCCGCGCGCCCCGGGGCGCCTCGGGTCGGGCCGCGAGCCCCGACGGAAGCGATCCCGCCTCTGGCGGATCATCTACTGGGCGCTGGTCTTCCTGGGACTCGCCGCCACCGCGGTGGTCCTCTATCTCCTGGTGATCCTGCCGCTCGGCTTCGGCACCTCACTCGTCGCCTTCACCGCGGCGCTCGTCCCGGTCGCCCTGGTGTTCTCCGCCGTGTGGTGGCTGGACCGCTACACCCCGCAGCCCCGCACCTCGCTCGTCTACGCCTTCGTGTGGGGTGCGATCGGCTCGGTGGGACTGACCTTCATGATCGGCGGCGCCTTCCAGAACTGGATCAGCCCTGAGGAGCCTGCGGACATCGTCGCGAGCTTCCTCGGCGCGGTCATCCAGGCGCCGGTGATCGAGGAGGCGATGAAGTCGCTCGGACTCGTCGCCCTGCTGATCTGGGGACGCAAGTACATCGCAGGACCGATCGACGGCGTCGTCTACGCCTCGCTCATCGCGGGCGGCTTCGCCTTCACCGAGAACATCCTCTACTTCGGCAGCTCCTTCCATCAGTCGCAGGCCGCGGGCGAGGTCGCCGTCTTCTGGCAGACCTTCTTCCTGCGCGGGCTGCTCTCGCCCTTCGCCCACGTCTCCTTCACCGCGCTGTGCGGACTGGGTCTGGGTATCGCCGCCGAGCGCCGCTCGCTGATGCTGTACTTCGGCCTCGGCATCGGGGGACTGTCCTTGGGCATGCTGCTGCATGCGCTGTGGAACGGCTCGAGCTTCTTCCTCCCCGTCGATCCCGAGGCCCCGCTCGCCGGCTTCCTGCGGTACTACGTCACGGTGCAGGTGCCGATCTTCGCGCTTCTGGTCGGCATCGCCCTGTTCCTGCGGCTGCGGGAGCGCCGCATCCTGCGCCGGCGGCTGTCCGACTACGGCCGTGCCGGCTGGTTCTCCCCCGAGGAGGTCGACCTGCTCGTCGCGATGGGCAGGCGCCGCCGCGCCGAGCGCTGGGCCGCCCGGCACGGTGCCATCGCCCGGATGGCGATGCGGGACTTCCTGCGCACCGCGATCGCGCTGGGCATGGAGCGGCACAGCGTGCTCCACGGGCGTCCGACGGCGCGCACGCGGGCGATGGAGCGCGAGCGGCTCGAGCGGCTCACCGCCGACCGTCGGCTGATCGGCGCTCTCACGTCCCCCGTCGTCCGCGGCTGAGGCGTCCCGTCGGCAGGCCGCCGACACCCGCCGGACCGGCACCCTCGGCCCTGCCCCTAGAATGGGGCGGCATTCCGCCGGCACGTGGCGGGAGATGTCGGAGGGAGAGACATGTCAGGGCATTCCAAGTGGGCGACCACGAAGCACAAGAAGGCCGCCATCGATGCGAAGCGCGCGAAGTCGTTCGCGAAGCTGATCAAGAACATCGAGGTCGCCGCGCGTATTGGAGGCCCTGATCCCGCCGGCAATCCGACGCTCTTCGACGCCATCCAGAAGGCGAAGAAGACCTCCGTGCCCAACGACAACATCGATCGCGCGGTCAAGCGCGGCGGCGGGCTCGACGGCGGCGGCGTCGACTACGAGACCCTCATGTACGAGGGCTATGCACCGGGCGGCGTCGCAGTCCTCGTCGAGTGCCTCACCGACAACAAGAACCGCGCGGTCTCGGAGGTGCGGCTGGCCTTCAACCGCAACGGCGGCAACATGGCGGACTCCGGCTCGGTGTCCTACCTGTTCTCCCGTCGCGGTGTCGTGACGGTCCCCAAGGGTGACCTGACCGAGGACACGCTGCTCGAGGTGGTTCTCGATGCGGGCGCCGAGGAGATCACCGACGAGGGCGACTCCTTCGAGATCCTCTCCGAGGCGACCGACGTGGTCGCCGTGCGCACAGCGCTCCAGGAGGCCGGGATCGACTACGACTCGGCCGAGGCGCAGTTCGTGCCCACGATGCGCACACCGGTGGACCTCGAGGGAGCGCAGAAGGCGCTGCGCCTCATCGACGCCCTCGAGGACAGCGACGACGTGCAGAACGTCTACTCGAACCTCGACATCCCGGACGACGTCGCGGCGCAGCTCGACGACTCCGAGTGACCATGCTGCGGGTGCTCGGCGTGGACCCGGGTCTGACCCGGTGCGGGATCGGCGTGATCGACGCCCTCGGCGGGCGCCGAGCCCGCCTGGTCCACGCCGGCGTCATCCGCTCCGCCCCGGGCGACCCGATCGACCAGCGCCTGCTCGCCATCGCCCGGGGCCTGCGGGCCGCGCTCGACGAGCACGGCCCAGACGCCGTCGCCGTGGAGCGCGTGTTCAGCCAGAACAACACCTCCACGGTCATGGGCACCGCGCAGGTCTCGGGGATCGCGATCCTCGAGGCCGCAGAGCGCGGCATCCCGGTTGCGATGCACACCCCCTCGGAGGTCAAGGCGGCGGTGACCGGCAGCGGCCGCGCGGACAAGGCGCAGATCCAGACCGTGCTCGTGAAACTGCTCGGCCTGGACGCCCCGCCGCAGCCCGCCGACGCCGCCGACGCGGTCGCGATCGCCCTCACGCAGCTGTGGCGCGGCGGGGGAGGGGTCGCGCTCGACGCGACGGGCGCGGCACGGACCAGCGCCCAGGAGGTCTGGGCCCGTGCCGAGCGCGAGGCCCGACGCGCCCGGGAGCGCTCCACCTCCCGCCTCTGATCGAACACTCGTTCTATGGTGGTGGCGTGATCGCATCCCTGACCGGGCGGGTGGCCCGCCTCGACCTCGACGCCCTCGTGCTCGAGGTCGGCGGCGTCGGCTATCTCGTCCGCACCACGCCCCAGGCCCTGACCTCCACCCGGCACGGCGCCGAGCTGACCCTGCACACCGAGCTGGTGGTCCGCGAGGACTCGATGACCCTGTTCGGGTTCCCGAGCGCCGAGGAGGCGGAGACCTTCCGCATCGTCCAGTCCGTCTCCGGCATCGGCCCGCGCACCGCCCTCGCGGTCCTCGCCGTGCTCGACCCCGAGGAACTCCGCCGGGCGGTCGCCGAGCAGGATGCGAAGACCATCACCCGCACCCCGGGCATCGGGCCCAAGGTCGCCTCGCGCATGCTGCTCGAGCTGGGAGGGAAGCTGCCGGCCCCCGCAACCCAGGCCGCGACGGGCTCCGCCAGCGCGGAGCCGGGCGGCGCTGCCCGGCCCGGGGTGGACGCCGATGTCGTCGAGGCGCTACTCGGACTCGGCTGGCCCGAGAAGACGGCGACCGCCGCCGTGGACCGCGTGCGCGAGGGTGACGGCGGCGCCGATCTGGACGCCGCGGCGCTGCTGCGTGCCGCGCTGCGGCACCTGGGCGGCAGTCGATGACCGATCCGGGAGCCGATCCGTCGCTCACCAGCCCCGAGTCCCTCCCGCCCGAGCGCACCGCGGAGGCCGCGCTGCGTCCGCGCCGGCTCGAGGAGTTCGTGGGCCAGCAGGTCGTGCGCGAGCAGCTCTCGCTGGTCCTCGACGCGGCCGCCGCGCGCGGCCGAGCCCCCGAGCACATGCTGCTCTCGGGGCCGCCGGGTCTCGGCAAGACGACCCTCGCGATGATCATCGCCGCCGAGCTCGGTGCGGCGCTGCGCATCACCTCCGGTCCCGCGATCCAGCATGCCGGGGACCTCGCTGCCATCCTCTCCTCCCTCGACGAGGGCGAGGTGCTGTTCATCGACGAGATCCACCGCCTGGCCCGGCCCGCCGAGGAGATGCTCTACATCGCCATGGAGGATTTCCGGGTCGACGTGGTGGTCGGCAAGGGCGTGGGCGCGACCTCGATCCCGCTGGACCTGCCGCCCTTCACCGTCGTCGGCGCGACGACCCGCGCCGGGCTGCTGCCGGCCCCGCTGCGGGACCGCTTCGGCTTCATCGGCCACCTCGACTTCTACGCCCCGGGGGAGCTGCACGAGGTGGTGCGCCGCTCGGCGATCCGACTCGAGGTCGAGCTCGAGTACGAGGCGGCCGCGGAGATCGCCTCCCGCTCCCGGGGCACGCCGCGGATCGCCAACCGGCTGCTGCGGCGCGTGCGCGACTGGGCACAGGTCAAGGGGAGCGGAGCCCTCGACCTCGCCGCGGCGCGTGAGGCGCTGCGGGTCTACGAGGTCGACGAGCGGGGGCTGGACCGGCTGGATCGTGCGGTGCTCTCGGCGCTCTGCCATCGCTTCGCGGGAGGCCCGGTGGGCCTGTCCACCCTCGCCGTCGCGGTGGGGGAGGAGACCGAGACCGTCGAGACCATGGTCGAGCCCTATCTGGTGCGGGAGGGGTTCCTGCTCCGCACCCCGCGCGGTCGTGCGGCGGCCCCCGCCGCCTGGATCCATCTCGGGCTCGAGCCGCCCGCAGGTCCCGAGGGCGCGGTCCCCATGCTGGGCCGCTTCTGAGCGACGCGCCACCCCTGGGAGGGCGGCGCGGCGGTGGCGGGTACAGTGGGCGGGTCAGTCGCCCGCGGCAGGCGCACGTCCGGGACCGGGATCCCGACGGGGCGACCTCACCGCCGAAAGGAACCTCGTGGAACTCCTCCCCCTCCTGCTCATCTTCGCCGTCATGATGCTGCCCCTGATGTGGATGTCGAGCCGGCAGCGCAAGGCCCAGCAGAAGCAGCGAGATCTCGTCGGCGCGCTCGGCGTCGGCGACGAGGTGCGCACCCACTCCGGCTTCTACGGCCTGATCGTGGAGGCGTACGACGACGTCGTGGTGCTCGAGTCCGAGGATGGCACCCAGAGCAAGTGGGCGCGTCAGGCGATCGCCATGGCCGTCGAGGAGCCCGCCGCGGAGCCGACCGAGGACGAGGCCGGCACCGAGGACCAGGCCGTCGCCGCAGGCACCGTCGACGGCTCCGAGCAGGAGCGCACCGAGGGGTCCTCCGCCGCGAGCGAGGTGCCCGGCGTGACCGTCACCGAGGACGTCGCCCGCGACGCGGACCGTCGCGACCGCTGATCCCGACCGGATCCCCCTCCCACACCGCCGCACCCTGAGGATCGCCTCCCCATGCCCGCACGCCGCATCGCCCTCCTCGCCCTCGCGCTGCTGATCCTGCTGCTCGGCGGCGGGATCGGCGCCGGAGTCTGGAAGGGCGGCTGGGATCCGGCCCCGAAGCTCGCCCTCGACCTCGAGGGCGGGACCCAGATCATCCTGCAGGCGCAGTCCAGCGACGGCGCGGCGATCGATCCCACCGCCATGGAGCAGGCGCGGCAGATCATCGCCCAGCGCGTGAACGCCATGGGCGTGGCGGAGACCGAGATCACCGTGCAGGGCGGCACCAACATCGTCATCGACGTGCCGGGCCAGCTCGACGAGGCCACCTCGCAGGCGCTGCGCCAGACTGCGTCGATGTCCTTCCGCCCCGTGCTGGGGATCGTGGCGCCCGAGGGCACCGGTGATCCTGCGGCGTCCGACGGCGGAGGGGAGTCCGACGCGGGCGGCGCCTCCGACGCCGGCGGCGCGGGCGAGGCGTCGGAGGAGAGCTCCGCCCCGCCCGTCGACCCCGCGGAGCAGAAGTTCTCCGGCACCCTCGGCGAGGACGCCTCGCTCGCCCCGCCCGCCGAGGGCGAGCTGGCCTACCCCGCGTGGTCGCTCGACTGGCTCACCCCCGAGCTGCAGACCGAGCTGATGACCGCGGACTGCACCGATCCCCGTGCCCAGCAGGAGAAGATGGCGGACGCGGCCCCGGACGAGGCCGTCGTCGCCTGCGACCCGGACGGCACCCAGAAGTTCCTGCTCGGCCCCGAGGTGGTCGCCGGATCCTCGATCCAGAACGCCCAGGTCAGCTCCGAGACCACCCCCACCGGCCAGGCCACGGGGTACTTCGTGGTGAACATGTCCTTCCAAGACTCGGGTGCGCAGGCCTTCTCCGACATGACCTCCGCGCTGTACAACGGCGAGGGGGCGAGCCCGATGTTCGCCATCGTGCTCGACGGCCTGGTGATCTCCTCGCCCCAGGTGCAGGAGCCCTCCCCGAACGGTGAGGCCTCCATTTCCGGCAGCTTCACCCAGGAGCAGGCCAGCCAGCTCGCGGACCAGCTGCGCTTCGGTGCGCTCCCGCTCGAGTTCGAGGTCGCCTCGGAGCAGCAGATCTCCGCGACCCTCGGCAGCGACCAGCTCGAGATGGGCCTGATCGCGGGGCTCATCGGTCTCGCCCTCGTGGTCGTCTACGCCTTCTTCCAGTACCGCGTGCTCGCGATCGTGACCACCACGAGCCTGCTCGTCATGGGCGCCCTCACCTACGGCATCCTCACGGTCCTCTCGAACATCCCGGAGATCGGCTACCGGTTGTCCCTCGCGGGCGTGGTCGGCCTGATCGTCGCGATCGCCTTCACAGCCGACTCCTTCATCGTGTACTTCGAGAGGGTCCGCGACGAGATCCGCGAGGGGCGCGGGATCGTCGCCGCCGTCGACCATGGCTGGGACCGGGCCAAGCGGACCATCCTCGCCTCCGACGCGGTGAACCTGATCGCTGCCGTCGTGCTGTACGCACTGTCCACGGGTGGTGTGCGCGGCTTCGCCTTCGTGCTCGGCGTGACCACCATCCTCGACCTCGTGGTCGTGTTCCTGTTCACCCACCCGCTGCTGCAGTCCCTCGTGCGGACCCGCTTCTTCGGGAAGGGCCATCCGCTGAGCGGTCTCGATCCGGCGTTGCTGGGCCGGGACGTCCCCGCCTATGCGGGCCGCGGTCGGTTCCGCTCGGTCGCGGAGCGCCCCGCCCGTCGCGGACGGGTGGAGGAGGGGACCGTCGAGCGCGAGCCCCTCGCCGCCCGCAAGGCGCGGCTCGCCCGTGAGGCCGCCGAGACGCGGGCCGCGGGGGAGGATCCCGGCGGTCCGGCGCCGGACCCGGACAGCACCAGCGCCGACAGCGCCGAGACCACCGAGGAGGAGGGCCGATGACCGCCGTGTTGTCCCGTCTCGGGAACGACCTGCACGAGGGCCGACGCGTCGTCCCCATCGTGCGTCGACGCCGCACCTGGTACCTGATCAGCGTCATCGTCCTCGTGGTGCTCGGCTCCCTCGCCGGGCTCCGCGGCCCGAACCTGGGCATCGAGTTCACCGGCGGCTCCGAGTTCCAGGTCGCCGGGGTCGCCGACACCGAGCAGACCTCCGCCCGCGAGGTCGTGCGGGAGGTGCTCCCCGACTCCGAGCCGAAGATCACGGTGCTCGGCCAGAACACCCTCCGGGTCCAGACCGACCAGCTCGACTCGACCCAGACCGCGGAGCTCGCCGCCGACCTCGCTGACGCCTACGGGGTGGAGGTCGACGCCGTCTCCACCTCGTACATCGGTCCGGTGTGGAGCGGCGACATCACGCAGAAGATGCTGCGTAGCGTGGTCGTCTTCCTCGCTCTGGTCGCGATCACCATGGCGGTGTACTTCCGCAACCTGAAGTCCTCCGCGGCGGCGCTGATCGCCCTGGTCCATGACATGCTCGTCACGGCGGCCGTCTACCTGGTCAGCGGCTTCGAGATCACCCCGGCCGCGGTGATCGGCTTCCTCACCGTCATGGGCTACTCGCTCTACGACACCATCGTCGTGTTCGACAAGGTCCGCGAGAACACTTCGGGGCTCCTGCAGCAGACGCGCCACAGCTTCGCCGACCAGGTGGAGCGGGCGGCGAACCAGACCCTGGTGCGCTCGATCAACACCTCCGTGGTGGCGCTGCTGCCCGTCGGCTCGATCCTGGTGATCGGTGCCTTCCTGCTCGGTGCCGGCACGCTGAAGGACATCTCGCTGGCACTCTTCATCGGCATCCTCGCCGGCACCTACTCCTCGGTCTTCCTCGCTCCGGGCCTGCTCGTGGACCTCCGGCGCGGCGAGAGCGAGCTCCGGGCCCACACCGCTCGCGTCGAGCGGACACGTCGCTCCGGCACCGTCGTGGAGGCGGCGCCGCGGGTCGAGGACGCCGACGACGGCCTCGGGCGCGAGGACGTGCGGGACGAGGAAGACGACGCGGACGAGGTCGAGATCGCCGCGGCCGGTGGGGCCACCGGCTCGACCCGCGGATCCCGCCCCGCGGCTCCCCGCACCCAGCCCCGTCGGACCACCCGTCGGCGGCGCACCTCCGATCGACGAGGACAGCGATGACCGTCACCCCCGAGAACCCTGACATCCCTGAGGACTCGGAGGGCGCCGTGAACCCTGCGGTGATCGAGGAGCTCCGCCGCACCCACATCGCCGAGTACCCGGACTTCCCGCAGCCGGGAGTGCTCTTCCGCGACATCACGCCCCTGCTGCGCGACGGTGCGGCGCTGCGCGCGGTGATCCGCCACTGGGCGAGCAGGCTCCCCGAGGGGATCGAGTACGTCGTCGGCACCGAGGCCCGTGGCTTCGTGCTCGGCGCCCCGCTCGCCTACGAGATCGGCGCGGGGTTCGTCCCCGTGCGCAAGGCGGGCAAGCTGCCCGGGAACCCGGCGACCCTCGAGTACGACCTCGAGTACGGCAGCGCCGTGATCCAGATCCCCGAGGGGTCCCTCCCCGCGGGGGCGCGCACCCTCGTGGTCGACGACCTGCTGGCGACCGGCGGGACGGCCGCCGCGACCATGGCGCTCGCGGAGCAGTTCGGCGCGGAGATCCTGGGGGCCACGTTCCTCATCGAGCTCGAGGGCCTGAACGGGCGGGAGAAGCTCGGCGACGTGCCCGTCTCGGCGGTCTGGTCCTTCCCCAACTGATCCGCTGATCCGCCAGCGAGTTGTCGTGGACGCGACCACCCCGGGGCGTGCGTAGACTTGACCTCCCAGCAGGAGGTGCGCAGTGCAGGAGCAGAGCGGGACCACGAGGCCGGGTGCCGAGATCGAGGCGACCCGGGAGGGGACCGCGCCCGCCACTCCGGGAACACCGGTCTCGCCCGTTTCGTCCGCGCCCTCCGGGGCTGATCCGGGGAGCGCTCCCAGCACCCTGCCGCGCCGCGCCCGCTCGCGGCTGTCCTTCTTCGGCGGCCGCTCGGCTCCCGTGACCGACCCGCTCCTGGCTCCGCTGCTGGAGACCATGGCGGCGGCGAGCCCCAAGGAGTCCCTCGCCCTCGTGCAGCGGGCGTACACCGTCGCCGAGCAGGCCCACCGCGGCCAGATGCGCAAGAGCGGGGACCCGTACATCACCCATCCGGTGTCGGTCGCGACGATCCTCGCCGAGCTCGGCTCCCCGGCGGACGTCGTCGCCGCCGCGCTGCTGCACGACACGGTCGAGGACACCGACTACTCCCTCGACCGGCTCCGTGAGGAGTTCGGCGAGGTGATCGCGGTGATGGTCGACGGCGTCACCAAGCTCGACAAGGTCACCTACGGGGAGGCCGCCCAGGCCGAGACCGTCCGCAAGATGATCGTCGCGATGAGCCGCGACGTGCGGGTGCTGCTGATCAAGCTCGCCGACCGTCTCCACAACGCGCGCACCTGGAAGTACGTGCCGGCCGCCTCCGCGGAGCGCAAGGCCAAGGAGACTCTCGAGATCTACGCTCCGCTCGCGCACCGGCTCGGGCTGAACACCATGAAGTGGGAGCTCGAGGACCGCTCCTTCCAGGTGCTCTACCCCAAGGTCTACGAAGAGATCGTGGCCCTCGTCGCGCAGCACGCACCGGCCCGCGACCAGTACCTCCGCACCGTCTCCTCGCAGATCCTCGAGGACCTGCGCAAGGCGCGGATCAAGGCGGAGGTCACGGGGCGCCCCAAGCACTACTACTCGATCTATCAGAAGATGATCGTGCGCGGCCGGGACTTCGCGGACATCTACGACCTGGTGGGCGTGAGGGTCCTGGTCGACACGGTCCAGGACTGCTACGGGGTGCTCGGCACGTTGCATGCCCGCTGGTCCCCGGTGCAGGGCCGGTTCAAGGACTACATCGCGCTGCCGAAGTTCAACCTCTACCAGTCGCTGCACACCACGGTCATCGGACCCACCGGCAAGCCGGTGGAGATCCAGATCCGCACCTGGGAGATGCACCGCCGCGCCGAGTACGGGGTCGCCGCGCACTGGAAGTACAAGGCCATGGCCGGGCAGTCCAGCGGCGGCGAGACCCGACCGATCGGGAACGACGCCGCGTGGCTGCGTCAGCTGATGGACTGGCAGAAGGAGACGACCGACTCCGGGGAGTTCCTGGACTCGCTGCGCTTCGAGATCACCACGCAAGAGGTGTACGTCTTCACCCCGAAGGGGGACGTGCTCGCCCTCCCGCAGGGCTCCACCCCGGTCGACTTCGCGTACAGCGTCCACACCGAGGTCGGCCACCGCACCATCGGCGCCCGCGTCAACGGCCGCCTGGTATCTCTCGAGTCGACCCTGTCCACCGGTGACGTGGTCGAGGTGTTCACCTCGAAGTCCCCGGAGGCCGGGCCGAGCCAGGACTGGCTCGGGTTCGTGAAATCGCCGCGGGCGCGCAGCAAGATCCGCCAGTGGTTCTCGAAGGAGCGTCGCGAGGAGGCGCTCGAGCGGGGCAAGGACGAGCTCGCCAAGGCGCTCCGTCGGCAGGACCTGCCGATGCGGCGCCTGCTCACGCACGACACCCTCGCCACGGTCGCCTCGGATCTGAACCTGCCGTCCGTCGACTCGCTCTACACCGCGATCGGGGAGGGGCACACGAGCGCCCAGCACGTCGTGGAGCGTCTGCGCGCCTCCTTCGGCGGCACCATCGGCGCCGAGGAGGACGTCGCCGAGATGACGCTGCCCTCGCGGGCGAAGTCGCGGCCCTCGCGCTCGGCGCAGCACATCGCGGACACCGATCAGGGCGTCGTGGTCGACGGCCAGTCGGATCTGTGGGTGAAGCTCGCCAAGTGCTGCGCCCCGGTTCCGGGCGATCCGATCGTCGGCTTCGTCACCCGCGGATCGGGGATCTCCGTCCACCACGCGACCTGCACGAACGCCCTGCAGCTGCGGGAGCAGCAGCCGGATCGGATCGTCGCGGTGACCTGGTCGGGTCGGCACAGCACCGCCTATCTGGTGCACATCAAGGTCGAGGCGCTGGACCGGCCCCGGCTGCTCACCGATCTGGCCATGGTCGTCGCGGAGCAGCAGGTCAACCTGCAGTCCGCCTCGGCGCAGACCAACTCGGACCGGCTGGCCACGGCGTTCTTCTCCTTCGAGCTCGCGGATCCCTCGCATCTGCAGTCGGTCCTCTCGCAGGTGCGACGGGTCGAGGGCGTGTACGACGTGTATCGGGTCACGGCCGACGGCAAGGCCGTGAATGCGGGGGAGCCTCTCGCCGCGGGGTGAGTGCCGCCGCTCACGCCGCCGCTGTACCGGTCCGTTCCAGGGTTTCGAAGCGCAGCCGCGCCTGCGCCAGCCCGGGATGACGCGAGGAGATCCGCCCCAGACTGCCAGCGATCTCGGCCTCGGTGACGTGACCGCTCTCGAGCAGCGCGCCGACGAGCGCCGCCGCGCTCTCGGCCGGAGCGAAGCGCAGCAGATCCACGCAGGTGCGGGTCGGCACCGTCAGCGGCGCACCACCGAGAGTCTCCACCTCCCGGGGGAGCAGCCGGGCCGTGCGCACCACCACGCCGGAGAGGACCATCCGGTGCGCGGAGGAGAGCAGCTCCGCCGGGTGGGGCGGCGTGCCCCCGAGCAGCACCCAGGCGGCAGAGGCGCCCGCCACGACCTGCGTGGAGTGCAGGTGCTCGCCGAGCGCGCAGCCGAGGGCCAGGACCCGCGAGATCGCGCCGGAGAGGAGATCCGGGGGCATCAGCACGCCCGGCAGGATTCGGGTGAGCAAACCGTCCCGCACCATCGACTCCACGGCCGGACTCTCCGGCCAGCGCTCGAGCTGCGCCCCGAGCGGGACCGCGAGCTCAGCGGCATGGGAGGACCAGGCGGCGCAGAGACCCAGCCGGACGAACACCGGGGGATCCCATGCCGTCGGCGGATCCGGGGAGGCTGGAGCGACGGAGATCATGGACCGAGCGTGGCAAGCGACCCGGCGGACGGCAACGCCCCGCCCGTCACTGTGGACGGAGCGGGGCGGGGGAGGAAGGATCCCGGCCCGGGGACGCGACCGTGCGGGCGCGCCCCGGGCGAGGGGTCAGCCGAGGTCGCGAGCCGAGCGCTCAATCACGGCGAGCCACTCCTTGCGGGCCTCGAGGGCGGCCTCGGCCTCGGCGATCTTCTTCGGATCGCCGCCCGCGCGGGCCTTCTCGAGGGCCTCCTCGTACGAGGCGATCGCCGAGTGCAGCTGCGAGGACGCCCCCTCGACACGCGCCTTGGTACGCGGGTCGGTGCGTCGCCACTCGGCCTGCTCGGCGTCCTTCACGGCACGCTCCACGGCGCGGAGGCGGTCGTCGACGCGGCGCATGTCCGCGCGCGGCACCTTCCCCGCCTCCTCCCAGCGGTCCTGGATCGAGCGCAGCGCGGCCTTGGCGGCGTCGAGGTCCTTCACCGCGTCGATGGCCTCGGCCTCGACCAGCAGGGACTCCTTCACCTCGAGGTTCTTGCGCTGCTCGGCCTCGGTCTCGTGGAGATCCGCGTTGCGGGCGGCGAAGAAGGCGTCCTGGGCGGCCTTGAACCGCTTCCACTGCGCGTCGTCCTTCTTGCGGCTGCCACGTGGGGCGGCGCGCCACTCGTCCATCAGGTCCTTGTACGCGCGGACCGTCGGACCCCAATCGGTGGAGTCCTGCATGGCCTCGGCGCGGCTGATGAGCTGCTCCTTAACGGTGGCCGCCTCGGAGTGCCGCTCGTCGAGCTGCGAGAAGAACTGCTTGCGGAGGCGGTCGAAGGTCGCGCGCGCGGCGGAGAGCCGCTTCCACAGCGCCTCCTCGGTGGGACGGTCCAGGGAGACGTCCTCGGACTGCATCTGCTTCCAGGTCGGCACCATCTGGCGCATGGTGTCGCCGGCGTTCTTCCAGGAGATCTGCTCCGGATCGGTCGCGACGAGAGCCTCGATCGACTCGACGAACTCGGTGCGGCGCCGGGTCGCCTCTGCGCGCCCCTCGGCCCGCTTCGCCTCGAGCGCCTGGATCTTCTCCTTGGCGTTCTCGCGCAGCTCGTGGGCGCGCGCCCGCAGCGCCGGGATGTCGCCGACGACCTGCGGCTCCTTCATATTCTTGCGCAGGTTCTCCAGGAGCCGGTTGAGCTCGTTCTGGGTGTGCTCGGGGGCGTTGAGGGTCGACTGGGTGAGGTCCAGGAAGGCGACCAGGTCGAGGTAGGCATGGACGAAGGGCTCCAGCGCCTTCTCCGGATCGGACTCGGTGCTGGTCCCGACCGCGCGGACCTGCGTGCCGTCCTGCACGGAGACGGTGCCGTCCTCGCCGAGGGTGCCGAAGGCACGGGCGGCGGCGACGGCCTCGGGATCGTGCGTGGAGACCGGAGGAGCGATCGGGACCAGCGGCGCGGCGGCCCGTCGGCCGGCGAGCGCGGCGGGGGAGGGCAGGCCGGGCTTCGGGGCCGACGGACGCGGGGCGGCGGCGGGCGTCGCCGGGGCCTCGGGCGCGTCGGCAGCGGCAGCGTCGTCCGTCTCAGCGGTCACGGTCGGCTCGGCGGACTCGGTCTGCTCGGCCGACGGATCCGCGGGTGCGGCAGCGGCGGTCTCGTCCGCCGGAGCCTCGACGCTCGGGGCGGTCTCGCCCGGGGGCACGGTCTCCGGCGTCGTCGACTCCGCCGTGGGCGCGACCTCTGCGGCGGCGACCGGATCGGCGGGGGTGGAGGCGGGGACGGGAGTCTCGGACTCGCTCACGATTGAGCTCCTTCGAAGGGATCCGCTGCAGGGCGGGACACTGCCGTCGCGGGGACGGCCGGGCGGGTACGGGGTCCTGGCCCCGACCGGGGAGAACCACGTCACGGAACTCTACAGGGGTGCGGCCGCCTGCTCGGCACGGTCCGCGCGGTGCCCCCGGGAGGTCCGGGCGATAATGGGTGCTCCCGTCTTCCGCGACCGAGAAGGATGTGCCCCGCATGGCGAAGATCGCCGCCCTGTCCGGATTCCCCGAGTGGCTCCCCGCCGAGCGGCTCGTGGAGCAGCACGTGATGGACGTCTTCCGCGAGGTCGCCGAGCTGCACGGGTTCTCCGGCATCGAGACCCGGGCGGTCGAGCCGCTCGAGCAGATGCTGCGCAAGGGGGAGATCGACAAGGAGGTGTACGTCCTGCGTCGCCTCCACGCCGAGGACGACGGAGGCGACGACTCCGGCGCCGACGCTTCCCGCACCCTCGGGCTCCACTTCGACCTCACGGTGCCGCTGGCCCGCTACGTCCTCGAGCACCAGAACGATCTCTCCTTCCCCTTCCGACGCTTCCAGATCCAGAAGGTGTGGCGCGGGGAGCGCCCGCAGGACGGTCGCTTCCGCGAGTTCTACCAGGCCGATCTCGACGTGATCGGACAGGACTCCCTGCCCGGGCACGTCGAGGCGGAGGTCGCGATCGTGATGGCGGAGATCCTCTCCCGGCTGCCGCTGCCGCAGGTGAGCATCCACGCGAACACCCGCCGGCTCTCCGAGGGCTTCTTCCGCGCGATCGGCTTCGAGGACCACACCGCGGTGCTGCGCGCCCTCGACAAGCTCCCCAAGATCGGTGCCGAGGCGGTGCGGACGCTGCTCGTCGACGAGTCGGGCGCGAGCGCGGAGCAGGCAGACCGTGCCCTCGCCTTCGCCTCCATCCGCACCCGTGACGCCTCCTTCGGCGACCAGGTGCGCGATCTCGGCGGGACCGGCGAGATGGTCGAGCAGGGCATCGCCGAGCTGACTGCGGTGATCGAGCGGGTCGAGGCCGCCGTCCCCGGGATGATCCTCGCCGACCTGTCGATCGCCCGCGGGCTCGACTACTACACGGGGACCGTCTTCGAGAGCTTCCTCGAGGGCCACGAGTCGCTCGGCTCGATCTGCTCCGGCGGCCGCTATGACCGTCTCGCGGCGGACAACCGCCACACCTATCCCGGGGTGGGGCTGTCCATCGGACTGTCCCGGCTGGTCTCCCGGATGCTGTCGACGGGGATCGCCGTCCCCACCCGGTCGGTGCCCACCTGCGTGCTGGTCTCCGTCGGCGAGGAGGAGAGCCGCGGCCGGAGCGAGGCCGTGGCCCGGGCCCTGCGTGCCCGTGGCATCCCCTGCGAGGTCGCGCCCACCGCCGCGAAGTTCGGCAAGCAGATCCGCTACGCCGACCGCCGCGGCATCCCTTTCGTCTGGTTCCCCGGCGCCGACGGCGCCGCGGACGAGGTGAAGGACATCCGCAGCGGCGAGCAGGCCCCGGCCGACGCCGGCACCTGGGAGGCGCCCGCCGAGGACCGGCTGGTCCGCGTGGTCGCCGCCCCGTCCGCGGACGCCTGAGGAGTGGGTCTCCTCACCGCTGTCGATGACCTGGCCCACACCGTGAGAGAGTGGGAATGACTTCGAGCCCTACGACGTTGGAGCGCACATGGCTACCGTCACCCTGACCACCGAGAACCACGACACCACCGTCGAGGACGGCATCGTCCTGATCGACTTCTGGGCGGGCTGGTGCGTTCCCTGCCAGCGCTTCGCCCCGATCTACGACGAGGCGTCCGAGAAGCACGAGGACGTCACCTTCGCGAAGGTCGACACCGAGGACCAGCAGCAGCTGGCGATGCGCTACGGCGTCACCTCGATCCCGACCCTCGTCGCCTACCGCGAGGGCATCCCGGTCTTCTCCCAGGCCGGCGCGCTGCCCCAGTCGGCCCTCGAGGACCTCATCGGCCAGGTGAAGAACCTCGACATGGACGAGGTCCGCAAGGCCTACGCCGACGCCCAGGCCGAGCAGCAGGGCTGAGCCCGCCGCCTCGTCGGCGCACAGAGCGCAACGAACAGAGGACCCCGCACCGAACGGTGCGGGGCCCTCTGCGTCTCACCGGCCCGGCATCCCGAGGATGCCGGGCCGCGTGCTGGTCTCAGCCCTCGTGGGAGCGGCGGAAGCCCTTGCGCTTGGCGTCGAACTTCCCGCCGTCGCGGCGGGGGCGGTCCTCGAAGCGTCGGCCGCCCCGATCGCCCCGATCACCACGGTCGCCGCCCGAGCGGAAGCCGCCGCGGTCGGAGCTGCGGTCACCGCGATCGCCCCGGTCGCCCTTGCCGCCGCGGGGGCCGGAGTCCGGGCCGATGCGCAGCGCGCGGCCGCCCACGCGAGCCTTGCCGATGCGCCCCATCTGCTCGTCGTCGAGACCGCCGCGGATCTGGACCAGCGAGAAGCTGCCGAAGATCTGGATCTTGCCGACGTCCTTGCCGTCGAGGCCGCCCTCGCCGGTGATCGCGCCGACGATGGCCGGCGGGCGCGCCCCGTGGGAGTGGCCGATGCCGAGGCGGTAGGAGGTGTAGCCGGCCTCGGTGCGGGGCGAGGAGCCGCGGTCCCCGCGGTCGAACCGGTCCCCGCCGCGACGGTCGTCCCGGCGGTCGTCCCGCTCGAAGCGCCCGGTCTGCTGGGTGAACTCCTCGTCCTCGGTCGGGGCGCCGGGGCCCTCGTCGCCGACGGTCATCGCGCCGAGCACGGCGGCCAGCTCGAGCGGATCGATGCCCTGCTCGGCCACGAACTCGCCCACGAGCTCGCGGTAGAGCTCGAGACGGCCGCGCTCGCGGCGCTCGGGGACCTGGGTGAGCAGGGTCGCGAGGCGGTGCTTGGAGACATCCCGCGGCGTGGGGATGACCGCCTCCTCGAGCGTCTGCTTGGTGGCGCGCTCGATGTTCTTCAGCGCGCGACGCTCGTGGGGGCCGATGAAGGTCAGCGCCTCGCCGGAGCGCCCCGCACGGCCGGTCCGGCCGATGCGGTGGACGTAGGCCTCGGGCTCGCGGGGGACGTCGAAGTTGACGACCAGGCCGATGCGCTCGACGTCGAGGCCGCGGGCCGCGACGTCGGTCGCGACCAGGACCTGCAGGGAGCCGTCACGCAAGCGCTCGACGATCTTCTCGCGCTCCTTCTGGGGGACGTCGCCGCTGATCGACGCGGCGATCACGCCGCGGGCGACGAGCGCCGAGCCGACCTCCTCGGCGGCGGCACGGGTGCGGACGAAGACGATCGCCGCCTCGGCCTCCGAGGTCGCGAGCACCCGGGCGAGCGCGCCGGTGCGGTGCTTGAAGGGCACCACGGCGAAGGTCTGGTGGACGCTCTTGACCGTGGAGGACTGCGGGGTGACGCTCACCCGCACCGGGTCCTGCATGTGGTCGCGGGCGACCCGCTCGATCGCGGGCGGCATGGTCGCCGAGAACAGGGCGACCTGACGGGTCGCGGGGGAGTGGGAGAGGATCTCCTCGACGTCCTCCGCGAAGCCCATCCGGAGCATCTCGTCGGCCTCGTCGAGCACCGCGAAGCGCACGGTGTCCAGGCGCAGCGTGTTGCGGCGCATGTGGTCCATCACGCGGCCGGGGGTGCCGACGACCACCTGGGCGCCGCGGGCGAGGGCCCGCTCCTGCGGGTGGTACGGGGAACCGCCGTAGACGGCGACGACCTCGAGGCCGCCGATCGAGGTGGCGAACGAGGAGATCGCGTCGGCGACCTGCATCGCGAGCTCACGGGTGGGGGCCAGGACGAGGCCCTGGACCTCGCGGAGCGAGGGGTCGACCGCGGCGAGGAGGGGGAGGCCGAAGGCCGCGGTCTTGCCGGTACCGGTCTGGGCGACGCCGATCACGTCACGGCCCTCGAGCAGAGCGGGGATCGCGCGGGCCTGGATCGCGGAGGGGCGGGTGAAGCCCAGGTCATCGACCGCGCGACGCAGCGCCGGGGGCAGGTCGATGTCGTCGAACGTGGGTTCTGCCTCAGCCTCAGCCTTCGCGGGGGCCGCGGGCTCGGCGGGGGCCTCGAACGCCGACGGGGCGTCGCCCTCGGCGGAGTCCTGGGCGGGGGCGATCGGCTCGACGGGCGCGTCGCTCACCTGGTCGGCGGGGGCAGTGCTCTCCACGGGGGCGGCAGGCGTGCTCTCGTCCTCGACGGCAGGATTCTGGGCAGGGGAAACGTCGTTCATGGCGTCCTCGGATAGTGGGGGATGCGGTCCTCGCGAGATCGCGGGACATGAGCGCCCCGACACATCGCGAACGGCATCTCCCGCCTTCCAGGGCGGGGCACTAGCGACAAGGGGCGAACCAGACCTGCGTGATCGCAGGTCGCACGAGGGTCCACTGTACGGGGGCGCCCCCGGCGAGGGCCAGGCCGGCCCGGGCGAGATCGCTCACCCTCCACGGTAGGCTGGGCGCTCCACGCCGGCGGCGGCGTGGACCCCTGGACCCCATCGTGAAGGACACCTCGTGCTGCGCACCCATACCGCCGGCGAGCTCCGCTCGGAGCACATCGGACAGACCGTCACCCTCACCGGCTGGATCGGCCGTCGCCGTGACCACGGCGGCGTGACGTTCCTCGATCTGCGCGACGCGAGCGGCGTCGCTCAGGTCGTCGTGCGTGAGGACGAGGCGATGCACCTGCGCAACGAGTACGTGCTGAAGGTCGTCGGCAGCGTCGACCGGCGCCCCGAGGGCAACGAGAACCCGGCGCTGCCCACGGGCGAGGTCGAGGTGACCGCGTCCGAGGTCGAGGTGCTCTCCGCCTCGGCGGCGCTGCCCTTCCAGCTCGACGAGCACACCGAGGTCGGCGAGGAGACGCGACTGCGCTACCGCTACCTCGACCTGCGCCGTCAGGGCCCTGCCCGCGCGATGCGGCTGCGTTCGGCCGTGAACCGTGCCGCCCGTGACACCCTGCTGGACCAGGACTTCGTCGAGGTCGAGACCCCGACCCTGACCCGCTCCACCCCCGAGGGAGCCCGCGACTTCCTGGTCCCGGCGCGCCTCGCGCCCGGCTCCTGGTACGCGCTGCCCCAGTCCCCGCAGCTGTTCAAGCAGCTGCTGATGGTGGGCGGCATCGAGAAGTACTTCCAGCTCGCCCGCTGCTATCGCGATGAGGACTTCCGTGCGGACCGCCAGCCCGAGTTCACCCAGCTCGACATCGAGATGAGCTTCGTGGACCAGGAGGACGTGATCGCGCTCGCCGAGCAGATCCTCACCAACGTGTGGGCGACCGCCGGGCACGAGATCACGACTCCGATCCCGCGGATCACCTATGCGGAGTCGATGCGCCGCTACGGCTCGGACAAGCCCGACCTGCGCTTCGACCTCGAACTGGTCGAGATGACCGAGTACTTCGCCGAGACCCCGTTCCGGGTCTTCCAGGCGCCCTACGTCGGTGCGGTGGTGATGGCGGGCGGTGCCTCCCAGCCCCGTCGCCAGCTCGACGCCTGGCAGGAGTGGGCGAAGCAGCGCGGGGCGAAGGGACTCGCCTACGTCCTGGTGCAGGAGGACGGCTCCCTCACCGGCCCGGTCTCCAAGAACATCTCCGACGCGGAGAAGGCGGGACTGCTCGAGGCCACCGGCGCCGCGCCCGGCGACTGCGTCTTCTTCGCCGCGGGCGAGCCGAAGAGCTCCCGCGCCCTGCTCGGCGCGGCGCGCGGCGAGATCGCCGAGCGCCTCGGCCTCATCGACCACGACGCCTTCGCCTTCGTGTGGGTCGTCGACGCGCCGATGTTCGAGCCGGCGGCCGACGCCCGCGCGGCCGGGGACGTCGCCGTCGGCGGGGGTGCCTGGACCGCGGTGCACCACGCCTTCACCTCGCCGAAGCCCGAGTTCCTCGACACCTTCGACACCGATCCCGGCAGCGCCCTCGCCTACGCCTACGACATCGTCTGCAACGGCAACGAGATCGGCGGCGGGTCCATCCGTATCCACTCCCAGGACGTGCAGCAGCGCGTCTTCCAGGTGATGGGCATCGGGGAGCAGGACGCGCAGGAGAAGTTCGGCTTCCTGCTCGACGCCTTCCAGTTCGGCGCCCCGCCGCACGGCGGCATCGCCTTCGGCTGGGACCGCATCGTGGCCCTGCTCGCCGGGGAGGAGTCGATCCGCGAGGTCATCGCCTTCCCGAAGACCGGCAACGGCTACGACCCGCTCACCGCCGCTCCGGCGCCGATCACCCCGCAGCAGCGCAAGGAGGCGGGTGTCGACACCAAGCCCGCCGCGAAGGGCGAGAAGGCAGCCGAGGCGACGCCGGAGGCCGACGCCTGACCCCCGGGAGCCCCCGAACGAACTGCGGCCCGCACGTCGAACGTGCGGGCCGCAGTCTGTTCGCGGGGGAGGGGCGCGCTCAGCGCAGCGGCACCTCGCCGTGCTTCACCTGCGGACGGGGCAGACGGAAGCGGCGGATCTGGATCGCGCGCATGATCCCGTAGCCGACCAGACCCCGCTCGACGTCCGAGAACTCCGCCTCGAGCCGGCGCCGCAGCAGGCGGCGGATGAGGAAGCCGTCCACCACGCACAGGGCGATGCCGCCCCAGAGGACCACCAGCATCGCGGTGCTCATGACGGCCGTGAGATCGGGGCGCACCAACGGCAGCACCAGGGCGATCAGCATGATCACGAGCGCGACCGGGAAGAAGAACTCGCCGACGTTGCGCCGGGAATCGACGAGGTCGCGCACCAGGCGGCGCTGCGGACCGCGATGCTGCGCGGGCATCTTCTTCTCATCACCGGTCATCAGGGCCTGCTGGGACTCGATGCGCTGCTGGTTCGCCCGCTCCCGATCGCGACGACGGGCCTCCTTGCGGTCGTCGACCACGAGCGGGCGCCGCCGCGCCGCCTCGGCCTCCTTGCGGGACCGGGTGGGGCGGCCCTTGGAGCCGGGACGCACGGGAGGCGTCGGCTCGGAGGACTGCGAGGGCTGAGAGGAGTCGGACTTCCGGAAGATCACCGGGGCATTCTAGGCGGTCTGCCCGGGACCTCTCTGCACGAGCTGTCGGGCAGGACGGCGGTGCGCGGCCGTCGGCTCCGGAAGCACATTCGGGCGGCGGCGGTAGGTTGGGACCATGACGACTCCGCAGGACCCTCAGCACATCGCGCCCGTCGGCGCCGCGTCCGATCCCGACGCCCTCCGCACCCGCCTGGACGCGCTCCTCCCGCAGGCGATCAAGGATCTCGAGGCGCTCGTGCGCATCCCCTCGATCGCCTTCCCGGGCCACGACCGCGAGCCCGTGCAGCGCAGCGCCGAGGCCGTCGCCGAGCTGCTTCGCGGCGCGGGTCTGGAGCAGGTGAGCCTCGAGTCGGTCGCCGGTGGGGCCCCTGCCGTGATCGGTCGTCGACCCGCCGCCCCCGGCCGCCCCACCGTGCTGCTCTACGCGCACCACGACGTCCAGCCGACGGGTGACCCCGCGGAGTGGACCACGCCGCCCTTCGAGCCGACCCGCCGCGGCGAGCGCCTGTACGCCCGCGGCGCCGCCGACGACAAGGCGGGCGTCATGGCGCACGTGACCGCGCTGCGCCTGGTCGGCGAAGAGCTCTCCGCGGAGGGCATCGGCGTGACCGTCTTCGTCGAAGGGGAGGAGGAGGCGGGCTCGCCGACCTTCCGGCCCTTCATCGAGGCGCACCGGGACGCCCTCGCCGCCGACCTCATCGTGGTCGCCGACTCCGCGAACTGGGCCGTCGGCGTCCCGGCGCTGACCACGAGCCTGCGCGGCGTGGTCGACGCCATCGTCGAGGTGCGGGTGCTCGAGCAGGCGGTCCACTCCGGGCTCTTCGGGGGTCCGGTCCTCGATGCTCCGACCCAGCTCGCCCGGCTCCTCGCGACGCTCCACGACGAGAACGGCGAGGTCGCGATCCCCGGCCTGGTCCGCGCCGCGGACCCCGAGGTCGAGATGACCGAGGAGGACTACCGGCGCGATGCCGGCGTCCCCGCGGGGCTCCCGCTCTCCGGGACCGGATCGATCGCCGCCCGGCTGTGGACGAGGCCCGCGCTGTCCGTCATCGGGATCGACGCCCCGACGGTCCGCGACGCGTCCAACACGCTCGTCCCCGTGGCGAGGGCGAAGGTCTCCCTGCGCATCCCGCCCGGCCAGGAGCCCGCGGCCGCGATGGACGCGCTCGTCGCCCATCTCGAGGCGCACGCCCCCGCGGCCGCCCAGGTCACCGTGCACCGCGGCGAGCAGGGCCAGCCCTACAGCGCGCGCCAGGACTCCCCGGCGATGGAGCTCGCCCGCGGGGCGCTCGCCGATGCCTGGGGTCGTCCCGCGGTGGACACCGGTCTGGGCGGCTCGATCCCCTTCATCGCGGACCTGCTCGAGGTGTTCCCCGCCGCCGACGTGCTCGTCACCGGCGTGGAGGATCCCGAGTCCCGCGCCCATGGGATCGACGAGTCGCTGCACCTCGGCGAGTTCGCCAAGGTGTGCCTCGCCGAGGCGCTGCTGCTGCTCCGTGCGGGCGATCTCCGACGGGAGGACCGATGAGCCCCGCCGCGAGATCCGAGAAGGGGACCGAGCAGACGCCGGGAGGGTCGACCCCCGTTTCCCCGCTGACGATCCCGCTGCTCACTGGCACCCTCGTGCTCGGTTTCCTGTCCGGCTACTTCGGCCTCTGGTGGGGCCTGCTCGTCGTCGCCGCGGTGCTCCTGGGCGCCTTCTCCGCCGTGCTCGCCGGACGCAGCCGCGATGCCGCCACCGCCGCGGTCCTCGGCATCGTCCTCGGTTACGGGGGAGTGATGCTCCTCGCGGCCTTCCGCGGAGTGCTCTGAGGAACCGGGGTCGCCCGGAGCCGCAGACCTCGATCGCCCGCGTGGGCGGGCCCACTCCCCACGGCGAGGTGCCGAGGCGTATCCTGGCGGGACAAGAGCTTCGAGGAGGACCGCATGACCACCCCCACCACCGAGCGTCCCACCGCGGCGCACGGCGTCACCCTCACCGACGTCGCCGCCGGCAAGGTCTCGTCCCTGCTGGAGCAGGAGGGCCGCGACGACCTCCGCCTTCGGATCGCCGTGCAGCCCGGCGGCTGCTCGGGCCTCATCTACCAGCTGTACTTCGATGAGCGGACGATGGACGACGACCTGGTCGTCGACTTCTCCGGGGTCGAGGTCGTGGTGGACAAGATGTCCAGCCCGTACCTCACCGGCGCCGTGATCGACTTCGCGGACACCATCGAGAAGCAGGGCTTCACGATCGACAACCCGAACGCCCAGAGCTCCTGCGCCTGCGGCGACTCCTTCGCCTGAGACAACTCCGCAGCATCCGCCCCGCCGCCCACGGCGGAGGCGCCCGACGGGCCCGTCCCCGATGACTATCGCGTCACGGGAGCGGGCCCGTCGCGTGCGTCGGGAGCGAGGTGTCCCGATCACGGTGCGGTGACGGACCCGGAAAGGGGGCGCGCCGTGGGCGAAACCGCCGCTCGGAGGCCGTATGATGACGAGGTGCCGTCAAGAGTCGGACCCCTCGGTTCGGCCCGGCCCGCTCCCCGGAGCAGGTGCGGCACTGTGGGCATGTCCCCGCCCACATCAGTACCCACTCCGCTCCTCGGAGCCGGATCCGCCTGACGCGGAGCCGGTGTCGGAGGGCGGGGACGACGAGCGGAAGGTCATTCCCTGTGATCCCCCAGGTTCTCCAGCCTTCGCGGCACGGACGTCGCGCTCTGGCCGCCGGACTCGCCCTGGCCGTCCTGGTCCTCTCGGGCTGCACGGAGCAGCAGCTGCGAGGCTTCCTCCCCGGATACTCCGACGGCGAGGTCACCGACCGCACCGGGATGATCACCGACCTGTGGGTCGGCTCGTGGGCCGTGCTGATCATCGTGGGACTGATCATCTGGGGCTTGACCATCTGGTGCGCGGTCGCCTACCGCCGCCGCAAGAACGACACCGGCTTCCCGACGCAGCTGCGCTATCACGTGCCGCTCGAGCTGATGTTCACGCTCGTCCCCGTCGTCATGGTGCTCACCTTCTTCTACTTCACGCAGCGGGACGCGCGAGAGGTCGAGATGCACGTCGCCGAGCCCGACGTCACCGTGAACGTCGTCGCCAAGCAGTGGAGCTGGGACTTCAACTACGTCGAGGCCGACGTCCACGAGCCCGCGGGCGTGCAGTCCTTCGCCACCGGTGAGGAGGGGGCGGCCGAGACGCTGCCGACCCTGTACCTCCCGGTCGGCCAGACCGTCGAGTTCCGCCTGGACTCGCGCGACGTCATCCACTCGTTCTGGGTCGTGGACTTCCTCTACAAGAAGGACATGATCCCCGGGCGCACCACGACCTTCCAGGTGACCCCGACCCGTGAGGGCACCTACGCCGGTAAGTGCGCCGAGCTGTGCGGCGAGTACCACTCGGACATGCTCTTCAACATCGAGGTCGTCTCCCAGGAGGAGTTCGACGCCCACATGCAGGAACTGCGCGACCAGGGCTACGACGGCCAGCTGGGCGTGGACCTCAACCGCAATCAGGAGGACTGGAGCATGCGCGAGCGTCATGACGACGCGGGCCCCCGTTACTCTGAGTCCACCTCCACCGAGGGAGAGAACGAGTGAGCGCCGAGACCGTCACCGCGTCGCCCGCGCGCCCGGCGCGATTCGTCGAGCAGCGGAAGCACAGCCTGGGCAGCCAGTTCTTCCAGCTGCTGACTACCACCGATCACAAGCTGATCGGCAAGATGTACATGGGCTTGGCCTTCGCCTTCTTCGCCTTCGGCGGCCTGCTCGCGCTCGGCATCCGTACCGAGCTGTGGGAGCCCGGCCTCCAGGTCGTGGTCTCGAAGGACCAGTACAACCAGCTGTTCACCATGCACGGCACGATCATGCTGCTGATGTTCGGCACCCCGCTGTTCAACGGTTTCGCGAACTACCTGGTGCCGCTGCAGATCGGCGCCGTGGACATGGCGTTCCCGCGTCTGAACATGTTCGCCTTCTGGATCACCCTCTGGGGCTCCCTGATCGTGGTCGCCGGCTTCCTCACCCCGCAGGGGGCCGCATCCTTCGGCTGGTTCGCCTATGCGCCGCTGTCCGACACCACGTTCACCCCGGGACTGGGTGGTGATCTCTGGGTCTTCGGCCTCGCCTTGCAGGGCTTCGGCACGATCCTCGGCTCGGTCAACTTCATCACCACGATCCTGTGCATGCGCATGCCCGGCATGACCATGTTCCGTATGCCGATCTTCACGTGGAACGTGCTGATCACCGGTGTGCTGGTGCTGATGGCCTTCCCGCCCCTGGCCTCCGCCCTGCTGGCGCTCGGCGCCGACCGTCGCTTCGACGCGCAGGTCTTCAACCCGGAGAACGGCGGCCCGATCCTGTGGCAGCACCTCTTCTGGTTCTTCGGCCACCCCGAGGTGTACGTGCTCGCGCTGCCCTTCTTCGGCATCGCCTCGGAGATCATCCCGGTCTTCTCCCGCAAGCCGATCTTCGGCTACAAGACGCTGATCGGCGCGACCATCTCGATCGCCGCCCTCTCCGTCACCGTGTGGGCGCACCACATGTACACCACCGGTGCGGTCATGCTGGAATTCTTCGCCTTCATGACGATGCTCATCGCGGTGCCGACGGGTGTGAAGTTCTTCAACTGGATCGGGACCATGTGGCGAGGGTCGCTAACTTTCGAGACGCCGATGCTGTTCACCCTCGGCTTCCTCACCACCTTCATCTTCGGTGGTCTCACCGGCGTCATCCTCTCCTCGCCGGTGCTGGACTGGCCGCTGTCCGATACCTACTTCGTGGTCGCGCACTTCCACTACGTGATGGCCGGGACCGTGGTGTTCGAGATGTTCGCGGGCTTCTACTTCTGGTGGCCCAAGATGTTCGGCTACAAGCTCTCGGAGGGCATCGGCAAGCTGCACTTCTGGCTGCTGACCATCGGCTTCCACATGACGTTCCTGATCCAGCACTGGCTCGGCGTGCTCGGCGCTCCCCGCCGCTACGTGAACTACCTCGCCGAGGACGACTTCACCTGGCTGAACCAGATCTCGACCGTCGGTGCGTTCATCATGGGCGCCTCGACCCTGCCCTTCCTGCTCAACGTCGTCCTCACCCACATCAAGGGCAAGAAGATCGAGGTCGACGATCCGTGGGGCTACGGCGCCTCGCTCGAGTGGGCGACGTCGTGCCCGCCGCCGCGCCACAACTTCCACTCCCTGCCCCGTGTGCGTTCGGAGCGTCCCGCCTTCGACCTCCACCACCCGGAGGTCGGCCTGCAGGACCACATGCTGCACGCGGAGCCCATCGAGCACCCCAGGAGCAACTGACATGAAGGCCGCAGCCAAGATCTTCTACATCGTCGGCGTCTTCCTCCTCGTCGTCGGTGCCGCCTACGGCTATCTCACCTGGCGCTACGAGCCGATGGGCATCGAGGGCGCGGGCTTCCCGGCGATTCTCGCCACCTCGGGTCTGAGCTTCATGATCGCCGTGCTCATGACGATCACCCTGCGCAAGCATGACCAGGGTGCCGCCGGTGACGAGAACGCCGAGGTCTCCGACGAGGCCGGTGTGCAGGGCAGCTTCGCCCCGTACAGCTGGGCACCGCTGTGGCTGTCCATCGGTTGCGCGATGGCCTTCCTCGGCGTCGCCGCCGGCTGGTGGATCCTCGCCATCGGCGTCGTGTTCGTCATCTACGGCATCATCAGCTGGGTCCTCGAGTTCTCCGTCGGCCAGCACCAGCACTGAGTCGGCAGCTCGCTACACTCTCCTCGCACCCCCGCACTGGATCTCCGGTGCGGGGGTGCGGTGCATCTGGGCGGAGGAGCCGTGTCCCCCTCGGGGAGGCCGCTCCGCGGGGCACGCATGCTCGAAGGAGCACGTCCTGTCCACTGAGCACTCGCGGGCCACGGTGCACGCCCGCTCGGCGAAGCACGCTCCGCTCGGTGGAGCACGCCCGCTCGGCGAAGCACGCTCGGTCCAGTGAGCATTCGCGACCCGAGGGTGTACTGGCAGAAACTGTGCAATAACGCTGTATGAAGAGAGTCCTTCGTCCCGCACGTATGGCGCAACTGGCTGAGCGGTAGACGGACCGACGCATTCCTGCTGTCTCCCCGGGCCGAGGAGCACCCGGTGCTAGCGTGGGCGACGGAGCGGACACGCAGACCTGCTGTCCCTCCGAGCCGCGCGGCATCGCCCTGCATGCCGCTCATGACAGGAGGGGCCACGATGATCGGTGGCAGCATCGACCCGGCCGGGCGCGCAGAGCGCGAGGTCCGTGGACTGTTCGCGGACGACGACGCCATGGATCGCGCGGTGGCGTGGGCGCGCGAGATCCTCGCGGTCCGCGATCTCGATCCGTCCGCCCAGCAGTTGCGCTCCCTCCGGGAACTCCGACGAGCCGACCGCCGGCTCAGTCTCGTCGCGGCGCGGTTCCTCGTCGAGGCGGCTGCCGGACGCGGAGAGACGCCTCCGCGGCGGACCAGCCCCGTGCTGCGCTGAGGTCCCTCTGAATGCGTGGGGACGGTCCTGCGTCTCGCGCCCCGCAGTGCACTGACGTCCCCTCTGCGCTGGAGAGTGACGCTCGCCCGCCCGGAAGCTCCGTCCGTCGAGCGCCGACCCTGCGCCCTGCGAGTCCTGTCGCCGCGCGCTGTCCGACATGACGAGGGCCCAAGAGCAGAAGCTCTCGGGCCCTCGTCAGGGTGGGGGAGGGGATGGCCTCAGTGGCTGGCCTTCTCCGCCGGGGTCCGGTAGTCGCCGCCGGTGAGCTCGTCGATGACGTGGCGCTCGTGCCCGGCATGCTCCATGGCCTCACGCAGCTCGGCCGGGGAGACCGGCTCGATGCGGTCCTTGAAGAAGAAGCTCGTCGCCTTCGCGCGGAGCGAGGAGACGCCGTTCCCGGCCTGCAGCGGACGGTAATCGTCGTGCTGCACGAGGACCCAGCGGTCGTACTCGTTGAGCGGCGCGTGGATCTCGATCATGTCGCCGGTCTCGGTACGCACGATGCGGGAGGTCTCGCGGCCGTGCAGGACGAGCTCGCGCTTCTGGCGCTGCAGCGCCAGGCAGAGCCGCTTCGTCACGTAGAACAGCAGCACCGGGATCACGAAGATGCCGATCCGGAACGCCCAGGTGAGGTCGTTGATGGAGAGGTGCAGGGCGATCGCGATGAGGTCGTTGGACGCAGCCAACGCCAGGATCACGTACAGGCTGATCCACGCGACGCCGAGGCCGGTACGGACCGGGGCGTTGTACGGGAGGTCGTTGAGGTGGTGCTCTCGATCGTCACCGGTCACCCAGGCCTCGATGAACGGGTAGAGAGCCAGGACGGCCAGCATCCCGCCGTAGAGGGCCATCGGGATCAGCATGTTCAGCGAGATCACGTAGCCGAAGATGGTGAACTCCCAGCCCGGGATGAGGCGGAGGCCGCCGTCGGTCCAGAGCATGTACCAGTCAGGCTGCGAGCCGGCGGACACGGGGGAGGGGTCGTAGGGGCCGTACACCCACATGGCGTTGATCGAGGTCGTCGCCGAGATGAGAGTGATGATGCCGAAGACCAGGAAGAAGAAGCCGCCCGCCTTGGCCGCGTACACCGGGAAGACCGGGAAACCGACGACATTGCGCTCGGTGCGGCCGGGCCCGGGGTACTGGGTGTGCTTGTGCAGCACGAGCAGCACCATGTGGATCGCGATCAAGCCGAGGATCAGCGCGGGCACCAGCAGGATGTGCATGGTGAAGAAGCGCGGGATGATCTGCGTGCCGGGGAACTCGCCGCCGAACAGCAGCATCGAGATGTAGGTGCCGACCACCGGAATCGACTTCATCAGGCCGTCGACCACGCGCAGACCGTTGCCGGAGAGGACGTCGTCGGGCAGCGAGTAGCCGGTGAAGCCGGCGACCATGCCCAGGACCATGAGGGCGAAGCCGACCAGCCAGTTGAGCTCGCGCGGCTTGCGGAAGGCGCCGGTGAAGAACACGCGGAACATGTGCACGAAGATCGCGACCATGAACACCAGCGCGGACCAGTGGTGCATCTGGCGGAAGAGCAGGCCGCCCTTGACCTCGAAGGAGATCTGCATCGTCGACTCGAACGCGCGGGACACGTGAGCGCCCTGCAGCGGCTCGTACGGCCCGGTGTAGATGACCTCCTCCATGGAGGGGTCGAAGAACATCGTGAGGAAGACGCCCGAGATCAGCAGGATCACGAAGCTGTACAGCGCGACCTCGCCGAACATGAACGACCAGTGGTCGGGGAATATCTTGCGCGCGATGAAGCGGACGAAGCCGCCGCCGGAGGTGCGCTGGTCGAGCCAGTCGCCGCCGACCGCGCCGAGCTTCTGGATGCGCGAGGTGCCGTTCGCCGCCGGGGCGGTCTTCGGGGAGCGGGAGGTGGTGGTGGTCATGGGGGTCACCGGTCCTTGTGGATGTTCCAGAAGCTGGGACCGATGGGCGAGTTGAAGTCGCCGGGGGCGACGAGGTAGCCCTCGTCATCGACCTCGATCGGCAGCTGGGGGAGCGGGCGGTGGGCCGGGCCGAAGATCACCTTGGCGCCGTCGGTGACGTCGAAGGTGGACTGGTGGCAGGGGCACAGCATGTGGTGCGTCTGCTGCTCGTAGAGAGCGACGGGGCAGCCCACATGGGTGCAGATCTTGGAGAACGCGAGGACGCCCTGGACGCCCTGGCTCATGCTCTCCTCGTTCTTGGCGAGCTTCGGGTCGATGCGGACGATGACCGCCGCGGCCTTGGCGCGCTCCTCGAGGAAGTGCGGGGTCTCCTGGGTGAGCCCCTCCGGCATCACGTGGAAGATCGAGTTCATCGCCACGTCGGAGAGCTTGATCGGGGTGCCGTCGTGGTCCCGCGCCAGGCGCTGACCGGGGTTGTGGCCCCAGAAGGTGTGGTGGAGCTTGTTGCCCGGCAGCGGGCCGAGGGTCGACAGCGGCGCGAGGACCGCTATGGGGAGCGCGGCGAAGGCCGCGACCATCGCGGTGACGATCACGGGCCGACGGGCGATGCCCGACTCCGCGAAGCCGTCGGTGATGATGCCAGCGGCGACCTCGCGGGTCTCCTCGGAGCTGCGGATGTCGTGGCGCTCCTCGACCATCTCCTCGTCAGGCATGAGCGTCTTGGCCCAGTGCACGGCGGCGGCGCCGATGAAGAAGACGGCGATCGCGAGGCCGAGACCGGTGACCAGGTTCGACCACCACAGGGCGCTGGGGGTGCCCTCCTCGGCGAAGATGTTCCGCCCGGTCGGCGTGACCAGGAAGTAGGCGGCGATGAAGACCGCGGTCCCCAGCACCGACAGCAGGAACATGCCGGCGACGAGGCGCTCGGCGCGCTTCTCCGCAGTCTTGGAGTGGTCCGCCTGGCGGTGGACGTGCGGGGGCAGGCCCGGGTTCGGGAAACCGCCGTCCTCCTTGGGCGCGACGGCGCTCACGCCGCGCGCAGGGTTGGTGCCATCGAGGTTGGTGTTCATGCTCGCGTTCACTTGGCCTTCGCCCCCAGCCACACGGCGCAGGCGGTCAGCAGGGACAGGACGATGGTCCAGGCGTACAGACCCTCGGTGACGGGACCGAGGGAGCCCAGGGAGATGCCGCCGGGCGAGCCGACCTCATCGATCGCCTCGAGGTAGGCGATGACGTCGCGCTTGTCCTCGGGGGACAGGTTGGTGTCGTTGAACACCGGCATGTTCTGGGGGCCGGTCTCCATCGCCTCGTAGACGTGCTTGGCCTCGAGCCCGGTCACCTCCGGGGCGTACTTGCCGCGGGTGAGGGCGCCGCCGGCGCCGGCGGCGTTGTGGCACATGGCGCAGTTGATGCGGAAGATCTCGCCACCGCGCTCCGCGTCGCCGAGGGAGGCGTCGAGGTACTCCTCGTCGGGCACCGCGGGGCCGGGGCCCAGCGACGCGACGTAGGCGGCGAGCTGCCGGGTCTGCTCCTCGTTCATCTGCGCGGGCTTGCGCTGCGCCTGAGGACCGGAAGCTTGCATGGGCATGCGGCCGGTGCCGACCTGGAAGTCGACCGCGGCGGCGCCGACGCCGATGAGGGAGGGGCCGAGGGTCGAGCCGTCGGCCTCCTGGAGGCCCTCTGCGCTGCGGCCGTGGCAGGTCGCGCAGTTGGCGAGGAAGAGCGCCTCTCCGGCCTCCACATCGTCCTGCGTGTAGGCCTCGGCCTGCGCCGACTGCGGCTGGAAGGCGGCGTACAGCCCGCCGGTCGCAACGAGCGCGAGCAGCAGTATCACGAGGAGCGCCATCGGATGATGACGTCGGGCGGCGAGTGCCTTCACGGTTCGGACCTCGATTCGTGGAGGAAGAAGACGGGCGAGACGGGGGAGTCGGGGGAGGGAGGGGGCGCGGACTGCGGTCCGAGGGGAGGGATCCGACCGGGGATCAGAACAGCCTCCAGACGAAGTCGACCGGGACCATGTGGTCGCCGTTCAGCATCGTGGACAGCGGATCGAGCAGGTAGACGATGAAGAACAGCACGATCCACACCACGTCCACGAAGTGCCAGTAGTACGAGATGCAGATGGCCGAGACCTGCTCGTGCTGCGAGAAGGAGTCCGCGGCGAAGGCGCGCATCAGGACCATCAGGAAGGCGATCAGGCCGCCGAGGACGTGCAGCCCGTGGAAGCCGGTCGAGAGGTAGAACACCGAGCCGAAGGGCGAGGACGACAGCGTCACGCCCTTGCGCACCAGCTCCGCGTACTCGAAGGCCTGACCGGAGACGAAGACAGCGCCCATGGCGAAGGTGAGGATGTACCACTCGACCATGCCCCAGCCGGCGATGTTGAAGATCGAACCGGTGCGGTGCTTCCGCGGGGTGAAGGTGCGGCCGCCCGGGAGGCGGCCCTCGGCGATCCACACGCCCATCTGGCAGGTGAAGGAGCTCGCGACCAGGATCACGGTGTTCAGCAGGGCGAAGCCGTGCGTGAAGTGGGCCTGGCCGTCCGCGAAGGTCTCGGGGACCATCGAGCGGAGGGTGAAGATCATCGCGAACAGGCCGCCGAAGAACATCAGCTCGCTCGCGAGCCAGACGATCGTGCCGATCTGCGTCGGGTTGGGTCGGCCGACCGCCGGCAGGGCGGCGGCGGGGCGCTCAGGCAGGGTCGCAGTACTCACGTCACCATTATGTCGTGCGGTCAGAATCGGCGGCCCGGATCACGACGTCCGGGCACGCCGCGGGGAGCACCCCGGGCGGACCGTCCCAGCATAGCCCTCCTGACGAGGTGTCACGAACCGGGACACGCGCCCTCTGTGCAGGTGAGGGGTCGGGTCGCTCCGTCGTGACCGTTCCGTGACGCGCTCCGCCCGGGCGGGATGGAGCGGTTCGGTGGGCGGGCCGTCGTGCGCGCGGCACGGCGCAGGTGCGATCATCGGGAGCATGAGCGAGAACACCCCGACCTGGTCCCGGCTCACGGCGCGCCTCGTGCGCGGCGAGGATCTGGAGGCCGCACAGGCGGGGTGGGCGATGGACGAGGTCTTCTCCGGCAGCGCGTCCGCTGTGCAGCTCGCCGGCTTCCTGGTCGCCCTGCAGGCGAAGGGGGTCACGAGCGAGGAGCTCGGCGCCCTGGCCGACTCGATGGTCGCCCATGCCCGCCCGGTGCGCGCCACCGACCGTGCGATCGACATCGTCGGCACAGGCGGCGACCTCGCGCAGACCGTGAACATCTCCACGATGGCGTCCGTCGTCATCGCCTCGACCGGACGCACCGTCGTCAAGCACGGCAACCGGGCCTCGACCTCGAGGTCCGGCTCCGCCGATGTCCTCGAGGCGCTCGGAGTCCGCCTGGACCTCCCGGTCCCCGCCGTCGAGGCGCTCGTGGAGCAGGTCGGCATGACCTTCCTCTTCGCGCAGGTATTCCATCCCTCGATGCGGCACACCGCCGAGGCGCGCAAGGGGCTCGGGATCCCGACCGTGATGAACGTCCTCGGCCCGATCACGAACCCGGCACGGCCGCGGGCGAGCGCCGTCGGCGTCGCCGATCCCCAGATCGCGCCGATCGTCGCCGGGGTCTTCGCCTCCCGCGGGACGAGCGCCCTCGTGTTCCGCGGGCAGGACGGGCTCGACGAGCTCACCGTCACCGCCCCGTCGGACGTCTGGGAGGTGCGCGGTGGCGAGGTGCGCGAGCACGTCCTGGACCCCGAGGTGCTCCTCGGCATCCCCCGCAGCGGTCACGATGCGCTGCGCGGCGGGTCCGCGGAGGAGAACGCTCAGGTCGCCCGTGAGGTGTTCGCCGGGTCGTCCGAGGGCCGGCTGGGCCCGGTCCGCGATGCGGTGCTGCTGAACGCCGCGGCGGGGGTGGTGGCTTTCGACGGCATCGACCAGCCGGCGTCCGCGGACTTCGCCGAGCGCTTCGTCGCTGCCCATGCCGAGGTCACCGCGGCCCTCGACTCGGAGCGCCCCGCGGAGCTCGTCTCCCGCTGGGCGGAGGCCTCCCAGGCCGCAGTCGACAACCGGAGCTGAGTCCTCCCGCCTACGGGCGGCAGGCCCTCCGCCCGGGTCGGGCTTCAGCCCTCGTTGCCGAGGTCGAAGGCCGCGTCGAGATCACGGCCCGAGTAGGTCTTGAAGGCGATGTTGGTGGTGGTGTCCAGGACGCCGTCGACCTTCGAGATCCGATCGGCGATCACGTCGGCCAGCTCCTCGTGCTCGCGCACGCGCACCACCACGATCAGGTCCACGTCGCCGGTGACGGAGTAGACGTGGTCCACGCCGTCGAGGTCGACGATGGTCTCGGCGACCTCGGGGATGCGGGCGGACTCGACGAGGATCGAGACGATGGCGGTGATCATGGCTGCTCCTGGCGCGGTCGTCGGACGGGTGCGTGCTCCCGAGCCTATGCCCCGTCGGCCGCCGCGGTGCGGGCGAAGCGAGCGGCGAGATGCTCGGCGTCGAAGCGGGCCCGGGCGGGGACGGCCCAGGTCCCCTCGACGAGCACCGTCCTCACGCCCTCGCCCTCGAGCCATCCGAGCAGGATCTCCGCCTCCTGGTGATAGCCCTGGCAGAGCGGCGCGGCCAGCTCTGCCTCCCCGACCCCGATCAGGGCGAGCGACCGGGCGGCGGCGAGCGGATCCGCGCGCTGCGGCACCAGAGTCGTGCCCGCGAAGCGCCCGTGCCGCACCGACAGCAGCTCCCAGCCCCGCCCGCCGATCACGCCCTCGGTGCTCGGGCGGGCGGCGATCAGCAGCGGCACGGCGGCTAGGGCGCGCAGGCGACCGGCGCGGTGCGCGGCCTCCAGATACAGGTGGGCGAGCCGCCGCATCCGCTCCGCCTCCTCGTAGCGGCCGGCCGTGACCTGAGCCCGCAGACGGATGGCAACATGGTCGAGGACCTCGGTCGGGTCCTCCACCAGCGCGCGTCGCAGCCTCCCGCGAGCCCCGCTCCCGAGGACCTCCGGCCCGTCGGCCCCGTGCTCGAAGGCGGCCCCGCGCCCGAGGATCGCATCGTGGAGCAGGCCGCGCAGGGGCTCGACGTCGTGCCGGGATCGGAGCGGCCCGATCTGGGCGGAGCCGTCCGACTCCGCGCGGGCCAGGCGCGCCGCGCGCAGTCCCTCCCGGCCGGTGCCGAGCCGCAGCCAGTGAGCCTTCTCGGGGTGCAGTCCGTGCCGGTTCGAGGGCGGCTTCTCCGCGGCGATGATGCGCAGCTCGCGCACCGCGGCCTCCGTCGGCGTCGCGCACTCGAGCACCCGGATCTCCTCCGCGCGCGGCAGCATGTCCAGAACCTTGCGCCGGGTCTCGGCGGCGGTGAAGTAGGTCCGCACCCGGGTGCGGAGGTTGCGGGAGGTGCCGACGTAGAGCACCGCCCCGGCGGCGTCCAGGAACTGGTACACCCCGGGCACCGCGGGGATCGTCTCGGCGAGGTGCTTCTTCCGCAGCTGGACCGGGGTCGCCCGCCGGTGCGCCCCCGCGAGATCCTCGAGGGTCGCGGCGCCCTGCTCGCCGAGACGGGAGATGATCGCGTGGAGCACGTCCACGGTCGCGCGCGCATCGGAGAGAGCCCGGTGATCGGGGGTGATGCTGGCGCCGACGTGCGCGGCGAGGGTCGAGAGACGATGGTCGCGCACCTCGTCCCGCCGGTACACGCGCCGGGCGAGGGCGAGCGTGTCCAGCACCGTCGGCCGCGGCCATCCCACCCCGAGACGGGCGGCCTGCGCGGTGAGGAAACCGACGTCGAAGCGGGCGTTGTGCGCGACCAGCGCGGCGTCGCCCACGAAGTCCAGGAACATCGGCAGCACGGCACGGATCGACGGGGCGCCCGCCACCGTCGCGTCGGTGATCCCCGTGAGCGAGGCGATGTAGGCGGGGATCGGCCGCTCAGGATCCACGAAGCTGCGGAACTCGCCGAGGACCTCGCCGCCGCGGACCTTCACCGCACCGATCTCGGTGATCGCGTCGGCCGAGGGATCGGTCCCGGTCGTCTCGAGATCGACCACCACGAGGGTCGCCTCCGCGAGCGGGGTGCCGAGGTCCTCGAAGCTGAGCTGGCGGCGTGCGGGCATGGGGGCCAGGGTACGGCGCGGCCCCGACCCGCGAGATCCCGGACGCGGGCGTCGGGGAGGCGGATCGGGGCCGGGCCGGCGCCGCGGATCAGGAGGCGGGCTTGGAGCCTCCGTAGATGCGGTCGATGACCTCGGACATCTCCTGGACCACCACGTTGCGCTTGAGCTTGAGCGACGGGGTGAGGTAGCCGTTCTCCTCGGTGAAGTCGGTGTCGATGACCTCGAAGGCGCGGATGGACTCCGCCCGGGAGACCGAGTCGTTCGCGGAATCGACGACGGTCTGCAGCTCGGCGCGGATCCGCTCGTCCTGCGCGGCTTCGGCGATGGTCATCTCCCGCAGGCCGTTGTTCTTCAGCCAGGTGGGCAGCATCTCCGCGTCGAGGGTGAGGATCGCGGCGACGAACGGCTTCTGGTCGCCGACCACGATGCACTGGCTGATCAGAGGGTGCGCGCGCAGCTGGTCCTCGAGCTGCGCCGGGGAGATGTTCTTGCCGCCGGCGGTGACCAGCACCTCCTTGGAGCGGCCGGTGATGGTGAGCGAGCCGTCCGGGCCGAGCGAACCGAGGTCCCCGGTGTGGAACCAGCCGTCCTTGAGCGCCTCGGCGGTCGCCTCGGGGTTGTTGCGATAGCCCTTGAACACCATGACGCCCTTGACCAGGATCTCGCCGTTCTCGGCGATCGCGACGGTCGCGCCGGGCAGCGGCGGGCCGACGGTGCCGGGCTTGACCGCCCAGGGGAGGTTCACGCCCACGGGGGCGGTGGTCTCGGTGAGGCCGTACCCCTCGAGGATGGTCACGCCGATGCCGCGGAAGAAGTGGGCGAGCCGCTCGCCGAGCGGGGCGCCTCCGGAGACGGCCCACTTCACGTCCCCGCCCATCGCCGCACGGAGCTTCCCGTAGACCAGACGGTCGAAGAGGGCGTGCTTGGCCTTGAGCGTGAGCGGCACCCTCCCGGTCGAGACCGCCCGCGACCAGTCGATCGCGGTCTGCGCGGCCGCGGAGAAGATCTTGCCGCGTCCGCCCGCGATGGCCTTGGCCTCCGCGCCGTTGTAGACCTTCTCGAAGACGCGCGGCACCGCGAGCAGGAAGGTGGGCTTGAACTCCGCGAGATCGGGCAGGAGGTTCTTCGTGTCCGGGGTGAAGGCGGTGGTCACCGGCCAGGCTGCGGCGAGGACCGTGAGCAGGCGGGCGAAGACGTGCGCCATCGGCAGGAACATGAGCATTCGGGAGCCGGGCGGCAGCACGGACTCGCCGAGCAGGTTGACGGCGCTGCGCGTGGTGTCGACGAAGTTCGCGTGGGTGAGCTCGGCACCCTTGGGACGTCCGGTGGT
Organism: Brachybacterium sp. J144; assembly: GCF_036321705.1. NCBI lineage: Bacteria > Bacillati > Actinomycetota > Actinomycetes > Micrococcales > Dermabacteraceae > Brachybacterium > Brachybacterium sp. J144. Next base: position 123,920 of record NZ_JAZDCG010000028.1, on the reverse strand, counting down.
GCCCGAGGTGTAGATGATGGTCGCGACGTCGGCCATCCCGCGCGAGGTGCGCCGCGCCTCGAGCTCCTCATCGCTCACGGAGGCCCCGCGCTCGGTCAGCTTCGCGAAGATGCCGTCCTCGATCACGCCGATGTGCTCGAGGGCCGGCAGCTCGCCCCGCACGGACTCCATGTCCTCGCGGTGACGCGCCTGCTCGACGAGGGCGAAGCGGGCGCCGGAGTCGGAGGCGATCCACTGGATCTGGCTGGGGGAGGAGGTCTCGTAGATCGGGACGCTGATCCCGCCGGCCCACCACACGGCCCAGTCGGCGAGCGCCCACTCGTAGCGGGTGCGGGAGAGGATGGCGACGACGTCGCCCGTCCCGACACCGCTCGCGATCAGACCCTTGGCCACCCCGTGCACCTCCGCGAGGAACTCGTCCACGCTCATCGGGGAGTAGCCGCCGCCCGGGAGGGTGCGCTCGAAGATCGGCACGGTCGGGTCCTGGCGCCGACGCCCCAGCAGGAGATCGGTGGTGTTCTCCTCCGGACGGCTCTCGTGCTGCTGGGGAGTGCTGAACTGCTGCATCGAATCTCCTTTGATCCGGGCGGTGCGCCAGACGCCGACATGCCGGACGCCTGCCCGGAAGCGCTGGTGGGGTCGGGTCGATCGTACGGCAGGCGGCACTACGATGGGCGCGGGCAGGCGGTGCATCGCCCTGATCCAAGGTCACGATCGGCTGGGAAGAGAAGGAGCGGCATGCTCTCCATCGGAGTGGACATCGGCGGGACGAAGATCGCGGCGGGGGTGGTCGACGAGGAGGGCACGATCGTCGCGACCACGACGCGCAGCACACCGGCCACCGATCCGGAGCTGATCGAGGCCGCCGTCGCGGAGGCCGTCGCCGAGCTGCGCACGGGCCACGACGTCGTCGGCGTCGGCGTCGGAGCGGCGGGCTTCGTGGGATCCGACCGCCGCACCATCAACTTCGCGGCCAACCTCTCCTGGCGCCATCGGCCGCTCGCCGACGAGCTCGAGCAGCTGATCGGCCTGCCGGTGATCGTCGAGAACGACGCCAACGCGGCGGGCTGGGCCGAGTACCGCTTCGGCGCCGCGCGCGGGGCGAGCCACATGCTGATGCTCACCGTCGGCACCGGCCTCGGGGGGGCGATCGTCCTGGACGGCAGGCTCGTGCGCGGCGCGGCGGGCTTCGCCGGGGAGGTCGCGCACATGATCGCGGTCCCCGACGGGCAGTGGTGCGGCTGCGGGAACCGCGGCTGTCTCGAGCAGTACACCGCCGGCACCGCGCTCGTGCGCACGGCCAAGCGCCGCGCCGCGACCGGTGACCCCGCGATGGGCCCGCTGGTGCAGGCCGCCGGCGGGGCGAAGAAGGAGATCGACGGGCCGCTGATCACCCATCTCGCCCAGCAGGGCGATCCGGGGGCGCGCGAGCTGATCGCGGAGCTGGGCCGTTGGCTCGGCTTCGGCACGGCCTCGATCTGCTCCCTGCTGGATCCCGACGTGATCGTGGTCGGCGGCGGCGTGGTCGCCGCCGGTGATCTGCTGCTGGATCCGGCGCGGGAGTCCTATGCGGAGCACCTGACGGCGCGCGCGCATCGGGAGCTGACGCCCTTCGTGCCCGCGGCGATGGGGAACCGGGCGGGCATCGTCGGCGCCGCGGACCTCGCGCGCTGAGCGGGCCCGCGGACGGCGCCGGGGCTCAGACCTCGGCGCCGTCGTCGTCCTCGTCGCGTGATCGGGGCGCGCGCAGCAGCAGGGCGACCAGCCCGCCGATCGCGCAGAGCCCGCCCGCCCAGCCGAGGATCGTCGGGACCACGACGGTGAGCGCCGCTGCGAGCATCAGCGCGAAGCCTCCCGCGAGGGCCGTCCAGGCCCACAGCGTCCCGGTGGTCGGGGCCGGAAGGTCCGGGTCCGGCGGCTCGAAGTCGCCGTAGAGCACCTCCTCGTCGTCGAGCTCGCGGGGCCCGGCCGCTCCGCGGATGCCCGCACCGGGGTCGCCGAGCGCCGGATGGGCGGCCCGGGACCGGGCGCGGTCCTCGTCCGACGGTGGCTCCGCGGGGGACTCGGGGCCGATATCCCAGGGGTCGTCCCGCTGCGGCTCCTCGGGGGCGGCCGGCTCCTGCGGGGCGCGACCGGGACGCACGACCATGCCCTCGCCCTCGAGCATCCGGGCGAACTCGGCGTCGACGTCCCGGGGATCCGAGGGGCTGCGCCCGGTGCTCATCGCCGTGCCCCCGGGAGCGGCACGTGCCGGTCCAGGAACCGCGCCGAGGATTCGAGCAGCAGCTCCGCATCGTGATCGAGCGTCGCCAGGTGGTAGCTGCGGGGGAGGGGGAGGCGCTCGACGGGCCCGCGCACCCCCGCCGCGACCAGGTCGCTGTCCCGGGCGGGCACGGTGTGGTCCTGCGGCGAGGTCGCCAGGAGCAGCGGAACCTCGACCGCGCCCAGCTCACGACGGGTGACGGCGAACAGCTCGCGCAGCTGCGCGACGGCCCGCAGCGGGGTGCGCTCGTAGGCCTCCTCGCTCGCTCCCGGCAGGGCGACGTCCGAGCCGATCCCCGGGATCGTGGGGACGATGCGGCCGAGGACACCGGCGAACCGCGCGACGGCAGGCAGGGTCATCCCGGGGTTCACCGCGACGATCGCGGCGATCCGACCCCGGAGGTCGGGGTCCTCGGCCAGGGCCAGGGTGAGCGCACCGCCCATCGACAGCCCGCCGATCGCGATCGGGCCCGTCTCCTCGGAGAGCGCCAGGGCAGCGCTGCGGACCGTGCAGTACCACTGCTCCCAACGGGTCGAGGCGAGCTCCTGCCAGGTCGACCCATGGCCGGGCAGGAGCGGGAGCTCGACCTCCCAGCCGAGCGCGGCATGGTGCTCGGCCCAGGGCCGCAGCGACTGCGGCGAGCCGGTGAATCCGTGGCACAGGAGCAGCCCGCCGCGCGGGTTAGAGTGTCCCCGCGCGCGCCAGGGGCGGGACAGTTCGCTGAACGCCATGGGTACATCGTCGCACCCTCCGCCGGGGAACTCATCCCGAGCCCCGCAGGCCCACCGCGAGGAGTCCTCCGTGCTGTACGAGATCGCCAAGCCCGTCGTCATGGGCGTGGTGCGCGTACTGTGGAACCCCTCCATCAGCGGCGCAGAGCGGATCCCGGCCTCGGGCCCGGTGATCCTCGCGTCGAACCACCAGGCGTACTCGGACACCGTCTTCCTGCCCGGTCAGGTGCTCCGCAGCGTGCACTTCCTCGGCAAGTCGGACATCTTCTCCGGGCGCGGACCGCTGCAGCGGATCGCCGCCGCGGTGATGCGCGGACTGCGCGTCATGCCGGTGGACCGCACGGGCGGCAGCGCCTCGGCCGCGGCGATCGAGGCGGGCCTCGCGGTGCTGCGGGACGGCGGCGTGCTCGGCATCTACCCCGAGGGCACCCGCAGCCCGGACGGCCGCCTCTATCGGGGCAAGACCGGTGTCGCCCGCCTCGCGCTCGCCTCCGGGGCGCCGGTCGTGCCGGTGGCGATGCTCGGTGCCCACGAGGCGCAGCGCGGCCGGAAGTACTTCCCGCGCCGCTCCCCGCGGATCCGTGCGGTCGTGGGCGAGCCGATCGACGTGCGGGCCCTGGCCGCGTCCCTCGGTGAGGCGGGGGAGGCGGAGCGGCTCCGGGCCGTCACCGATGCGGTGATGGACCGCATCGCCGAGCTGTCGGGCCAGGAGCGCAGCGACGAGTACGCCGCCGACGTCAAGCGCCGGCTGCGGGCCTCCGGCCGAGGCTGACGCCGGGGAGCGGAGAGACGCGGAGGCGCGTCCGCTCGGTGCGTGAGCGAGTCTCCGGGGGTGTCGCCTTCCGCACCGCGGGACGCGGCGAGGGCACAGGGCCGCACTGAGTACCCTGTGCGGGTGACTCAGTTCAGCCCCGATGCCCCCGCCCGCGCTCACTCCTTCTCGCTGTCCTCGGCTGACGAGGGACTGGCGGCGCTCGGGAGCTGGCGCGAGCGTCCCCGGGTGCAGCAGCCGGTGTGGCCCGACGAGGCACGTCGGGCCGAGGTCTTCGATGCCCTGCGCGCGGCGCCGCCGCTGGTCTTCGCCGGCGAGGTCGACGTGCTGCGCGAGCGCATCGCCGCCGCCGCCCGCGGAGAGGCGTTCATGCTCGCCGGCGGCGACTGCGCCGAGACCTTCGCGGAGTCCGGTGCCGACCGGATCCGCAACAAGATCCGCACCATCCTGCAGATGTCGGCCGTCCTCACCTACGGCGCCTCCCTCCCGGTCGTGAAGATGGGGCGGATGGCAGGGCAGTTCGCGAAGCCCCGCTCGGCCGACGAGGAGACCCGCGACGGCGTCACCCTGCCCACCTACCGCGGCGACGCGGTCAACGACTACGCCTTCACGCCGGAGTCGCGCATCCCGGACCCGCAGCGGCTGTGGCGGACCTACACCACGAGCGCCTCGACCCTGAACCTGCTGCGGGCCTTCACCGGCGGCGGCTTCGCGGACCTGCGCGAGGTGCACTCCTGGAACCGCGGCTTCACCGCGGGGAGCGGGTACGACCGCTACGAGGAGCTCGCCGGTCAGATCGACAAGGCGATCCGCTTCATGGACGCGATCGGGGCCGACTTCGACGCCCTGAAGGTGGTCGAGTTCTACGCCTCCCACGAGGCGCTGCTGCTGGACTACGAGGAGGCGCTCGCCCGCATCGACTCCCGCACCGGGGAGATCTACGGCTGCTCGGGCCACTTCCTGTGGATCGGCGAGCGGACCCGCCAGCTCGACGGGGCGCACGTCGAGTTCATGTCCCGCCTGCGGAACCCGATCGGGGTGAAGATCGGCCCCACGGCCACGGTCGACGACACCCTGCGTCTGATCGACACGCTCGATCCGGAGCGCGAGCCCGGTCGCCTCACCTTCATCACCCGCATGGGGGCGGGGACCATCCGTGATCGCCTGCCCGCCCTGGTCGAGGGGGTGCGGGCGTCCGGGGCGCAGGTCGCCTGGGTCACCGATCCGATGCACGGCAACACCATCACTTCCTCCAACGGGTACAAGACCCGCCGCTTCGAGGACATCCTCGACGAGGTGGTCGGCTTCTTCGAGGTCCACGAGGCGGCTGGGACGGTTCCGGCCGGACTCCACATGGAGCTCACCGGGGACGACGTCACCGAGGTGCTCGGGGGCGCCGGGGAGATCGACGAGGAGGGCCTGACCCGCCGCTACGAGACCCTGGTCGATCCGCGGCTGAACCACTCCCAGTCCCTCGAGCTCGCCTTCCTCGTCGCCGAGCGGCTCGCCCGGCGCTGAGCGGCGTCCTGCGCGGCGCGTGTCGACCCCAGCGGATCGGCGCGCGTCGCTCGCTTCCAGAGCTGAGCCTCGCCGCGGCGCTCAGAAGACGGTCAGCGTGACGGTGGAGCCCTTGGCGAGCTCGGTCCCCGCGGTCGCGGACTGCTGGTAGACCAGGCCGAAGACGGGATCGCCGCGGTCGTACTGGACGGCGACCACGAATCCGGCCGCCTCGAGCGCGGCCCGGGCATCGGCCTCCGGCTGCTGGAAGACGTCGGGGACGGTGACCATCTCGGGCCCGAGCGAAGTCACGATGCTTATCGTGTCCCCCCGGTATCCCGTGCCGGAGGCAGGAGACTGCGAGATCACGGCGCCGGCAGGCACCGACGAGTGGTGGGCGGAGGAGACCGAGACGTCGAAGCCGGCGTCCTGGAGGGTGGAGCGGGCAGCATCCCCGCCGCGACCGGTCTGGTCGGGGATCGTGATCGGCATCCGGCCCTGGGAGACGACGACGTGCACCTCGCCGCCGGCGGGGAGCGCCTCGGCCTCCTGGGACTGGGAGATCACCTCGCCCTCGGGCACCGTCTCGGAGTACTGCCGCTCGTCCTCCACGAGTTCGAGGCTCGCCGCCTCGACCGTGGAGCGCGCTTCCTCGAGGGAGAGTCCCGTGAGTGCCGGCACCGGGAAGGTCTCGACGCCCTTGGAGACGACGACCTCGACGGCGGTGCCCTTCTTCACGGTGGAGCCGGGGGAGGGGTCGGCGGAGATCACCTGTCCCGCGGGGACGGTGTCGTCGAAGCGCTCGACGGTGCGGGTGGTGAGATCGGCAGCGCCGAGCACCGCCTCGGCGTCCGCGAGATCGCTGCCGGCAACGGCGGGAATGGTGCGGTCCGCTCCCGGGCCGGAGTTGAGGTACCAGTCGCCGCCCGCCCAGCCGCTCGCGCCGAGTGATGCGATCAGGCTCAGGGTGGCCAGCGCGGCGACCGCGCGCGAGCGGCGCCGCGCTCCGAGCGGCAGGTGCCGTCCGCGGCGGGCGCGGGGAGTGCGCAGCGCGACTTCCCGCGGGCTGGAGGCCGCGGTGTCGGCATCCACCACGGGCGCGTCGGAGCCGGGCTCCGTCTCGCCGTCCGCGATGACCGCGCTGCCGGGCTCTGCTGCGGCGTGCTGCACTGTCTCCCCGTCGGCGTCCTGGACGGCCTCGCCGAGCAGGCCGACGGGGAAGGCGCGCGGATCCCCGTCGAGCGAGGAGACGACCTCCTCGAGCGGGGTGGTCAACTGCGGGATCTCGCCGGTCGAGAGGTCCTCCGGGGCCTCCCGCGGCGTGGGACGCGCGTCCAGGACCGCGGCGGGGAGGGTGCTCTGCAGCTCGCGGACGGCGCGCAGCAGATCGGCGGCTGTCGCGGGGCGCTGCTCGACGGGGCGGGCGGCGGCCCAGGTCACCAGGGAGTCGAGCTCCCGCGGTACCCGGGTGACCAGGGTGGACGGCGCGGGGATGTCTTCGTGCACGTGCTGGAAGGCGATGTGGACCGGCTGCTCGCCGACGAAGGGCTGACGGCCGGTGAGCATCTCGAAGAGCACGACCCCGAGGGAGTACAGATCGCTCCGCTCGTCGCAGTGGCCCCGGGTGACCACCTCCGGGCTGATGTAGGCGACCGTGCCCAGCAGCGTGGTGGAGGCGGAGGAGTTGGACGTGCCGATCGCCCGGGCGAGGCCGAAGTCCGCGACCTTCACCACCCCGTGCGGGTCGATCAGGATGTTCTCCGGCTTGATGTCGCGGTGGACGATCCCCGCGCCGTGCGCCGCGACCATCGCCTCGAGCACCTGTGCGGTGACGTCGAGCGCGGCGCGGACCGTGAGCCGCTCCTCCTCGGCGATCCGGGCGCGGAGGGTAGGACCTTCGATCAGCTCCATCGCGAGGTAGATGCGGTCCGCGTCGGCCCCCTGGTCGAAGACCCCCACCACGTTGCGATGCGCGAGCCGCGCCGCAGCGCGGGCCTCGCGCCCGAAGCGACGGCGGAAGTCCTCGTCCATCGCGAGATGCGGGTGCATGATCTTGAGCGCGACCACCCGGTCCAGGCGCAGGTCATGGCCGCGGTGGACGGTCGCCATTCCGCCGCGCGCGATCGGCTCCTCGACCCGGTAGCGGTCGTCGAGGAGCTGGCTGATGCCGGGGGAAGTCGACGTCGCCGAGCTCACCTGCTCACTGTAGGTCTCCGGACCGCACAGGACGGGGATCGACACACGGCGCGCCGGGGTGTGAGGTGCGGCGCGCCGAGCGGGGGAGCGACGCGGGGTCGGGCGGGTTCCGGGAACGGCGAGGTGCGCACGCGGGCTTCGTCGTGGCACTCTTGCCGGGTGAACGAGCTCGAGGAACTGATCACCGACTGGCTGACCCTCCCGGATGTCGCAGAGCGACTGGACGTGGAGGTGTCCAGGGTGCGTCGCCTGGTCGACGAGGGCCACCTGATCGCGATGCGGCGCGGCGAGCCCGTGGTGCGGATGATCCCGGCGCTGCTGCTGGTCGAGGACGAGATCACGCCGCATCTCGCGGGGACCATCACCGTGCTGCGCGACGGTGGCTACGACGACGTGGAGCTGCTCACCTGGCTGTTCTCGGAGGACGACACCCTCCCGGGGCGGCCCATCGATCATCTGCGCCAGGGCCAGCGCGGCGAGGTGCGCCGTCGGGCCCAGGCGCTCGCCTTCTGAGCTCCGCGCCCCGACCGCGCACGGTGGCGCAGGTGCCCGTCGGGCCCACCAGGCTCGTCGGGCTCGTCAGCCTCGTCAGGCGGTGAGGGTCTCGACGTCGGTCGCGTGATCCGCGATGCGCTGCAGCCCGGCGACCCCGAGTGCTCCGAGCCCCGGCGTCCGCTCGAGGATCCGCCGCCCGCGGAGCGCGCCGTCGCGCACGTCCTGGGCGACGGCGGCGACCGCACCGGTGCGCACCATCAGCTCGTGCACCTGCTCGATCTGCGGGGCGCTCGCCCCCGCGCGCCCCACCACCTCGTCGAGCAGGGTACGGCCGGCGTCGTCGGCCGCCTGCTCGGTGCGGGCCAGCAGCACGGTCCGCTTGCCCTCGACGATGTCGCCGCCGATCGGCTTGCCGGTCGCGTCCTGCGCCCCGACCACGCTCAGCAGGTCGTCGCGCAGCTGGAAGGCGGTGCCGATCTCGACGGCCCAGTCGGACAGTGCCGACAGCACGGCATCAGGGGCGCCCATCAGCGCGGCACCGGTGCGCACCGGCCGCAGCACCGTGTAGGGGACGGTCTTCCAGCGGATCACCGCGAGGGCGGCGTCGACGGCGTCCGGGGCGCTCGCGAAGCCACCCGCCTGATGGAGGATGTCGAGGTACTGGCCGGTCATCACCTCGGTGCGCAGCGCGTCGAACTCTGCGCGGCCCGCGGAGAGGGCGGCCGGCTCCCCGCGAAGGGTGGCGGCGAGCTGCTCGGACCAGCTCAGCGCGAGGTCGCCGAGGATGATCGCGGCGGCGACGCCGAACTCCTCGTCGGAGCCGTCGAGCTCCAGCTCTCGGTGGCGCGCGGCGGCCGCGACGTGCGCGGCGGGCCGGCCCCGGCGCAGGGGGGAGTGGTCGATGACGTCGTCATGCAGCAGAGCGGCGGCCTGCACCAGCTCGATCGCCGCGCCGGCGCGCGCGAGGGAGTCCACTTCCTGGGGATCGGGCTCCCGGTCCAGGGCGGCCACCCCGCCCCAGAACACGAAGCGGGGGCGCAGCAGCTTCCCACCCTCGAGGTACGTCTCGAGATGGTCGATGAGCTGCACCGCCTCGGGGGCGATGGGCTCGAGCAGCGCGCGCCGCGCTGCCAGCTCCGCGTCGAGGACCGCCCCGACGGCGTCGACGAGACCGGCGTCGAGAGCGGCGAGCTGCGCTGCGGACAGATCCTCAGGGGACACGGGCATGACACTCCTCCAGTCGACGGTCGGGATGATCCTCCCACGCGGGCCAGAGAGCCCCGGACCCGGGTCGTGATCGTTCCTCCCCACGCCATGGCCATCCACATCGGGGCGGCGCGGCTTCCGCCGAGAGGATCGCCGCGAGAGCGTCGGGACATGAGCACACACCTCTCCGCCGCGGGCGCCGGCCGCCCCATCCGCCCCGCCCCCGATCCCGCCGAGCTGCTCGCCACCGCGCGCCTGGCCCTGCACCGCATCCCGTGGGACGAAGTGATCGTCGTCGGCCGGGGAACCACCACCTCCTCGCCGATGGTGACCTCCTCCCCGCTCTCCGAACTGCTCGCGCCGCGGGGTGCAGAGCAGATCCGCCGTCATCTCGAGGCGCTGAGCGGGCACGGCGTACGCACGGCCCTGGTCCTGGTGGTTCTCGGAGACGGACAGCGGGGAGAGCCGCACGCCGAGGAGGTGACGGCGATCGCCGCACGGATCGGCGCCCTCCTGCCCGCTCCCGCCGCGGCTGACGGGGGAGGGCTTGCACTCGAGTCCACCTGGGTGCTCGCCGGCGGCCGCTCCGCGCGGCTGTCCACCGGACCGGTCACGGAGGCCGGGGAGCTCCCGGTCCCCGAGCGGCCCCAGCCGCTGCGGGACTTCACCGAGACCCACACGGCCGCCCGTGCTGTCCTCGACGGCCACGAACTGCCCTCCGAGGACGCGAGCCCCGCGGATCTCGCCGCCCTCACGACCCTGGGCGCCTCCCTCGTCGTCCCCGCCGGAGACCTCGCCTCTGCCGAGGACCCGGGGCTGTTGCTCGAGGAAGCCGCCAGCGCCCTCGAGCGCCTGCGTGCCGGGAACGCCGGGCCGCAGGACGACGCCGATGTGACGGACTGTGAACGCATCGCGCGAGTGCTCTCCGCGCTCGCCGTGGACCGGCTCCACTGGGAGCTCATGGCCCAGCTCGTCGAGCGCGGCCAGTCGCGCCGCATCGATCGCGAGCGCCTCCTGCAGGTGCTCGTCAGCGATCCCGAGTGGAGGCCGGACCCGAGTGTCTGCGCAGGTGGAAGGCACTTCCGAGTGCTCAGCGCGCTGCGCGTCGTCGCAGCGAGCGCCTGGGACGCCGCCCCGCCCGGAGCTCGCGGCGGACCGCGCGACGCCTGGCGCGGTCTGACCGCGCTGCTGGTCCTGCTGTCCTGGTGGAACCACCGCTACGCGAGCGCCGGCGCGCTCGTCGACGACCTGCTCCGGCGTGAACCCGACTCGACTCTGGCACCCTTGCTGGGACGCATGACCGACACCCCGATCCCCCCGGCGTGGTGGCCAGCCCCCTGACCGGGCGCCTCCGCCGACCCGGGCCGTGTCGGGGACGAAGGAGGAACAGCTGCCGATGATCGTTCTGGGAGCGCAGGAGCGCAGCGACGCCACCGAGCGGGAGGGCGCGGCCCCGACCACTGCCCGACCGGGGCGCAGCAGCGGAGCCTGGCATCCGTCCCTCGGGGACGGTGAGCGGCGCTTCGCCGCGCTCGGAGCGCTGCCGCTGGAGAGCGGGGAGCACCTCCCCGAGGTCACCCTCGCGTACGAGACCTGGGGGACGCTCGCCGAGGACGGCTCCAACGCCGTCCTCGTGCTCCACGCCCTCACCGGCGACTCCCATGTGCGCGGACCGGCGGGCCCGGCCCATCCCGGCCCCGGCTGGTGGGAGGAGATGGTCGGCCCCGGCCGCCCCCTCGACACCGACAGCTGGTTCGTCATCGCCCCGAACGTGCTCGGCGGTTGCCAGGGCAGCACCGGTCCCAGCAGCCCGGCGGCCGACGGCCGCCCCTGGGGCTCCCGTTTCCCCTCCCTGACCGTCCGTGACCAGGTCGAGGCCGAGCGCCGGCTGCGCGACCAGCTCGGCATCTCCCGCTGGGCTCTCGTCATCGGGGGCTCGATGGGCGGGATGCGCGCCGTGGAATGGGCCGTCACCCATCCCGACGAAGTCGAGCGCCTGGCGGTCATCGCGAGCTCAGCCCGCGCGACCGCCGATCAGATCGCCTGGAACATCGCGCAGATCGGTGCGATCGAGCTCGACCCCGGATTCCGCGGCGGCGACTACTACGACGCACCCGAGGGAGAGGGGCCCGAGCGCGGACTCGGCATCGCCCGCCGTATCGCCCACACCACCTATCGCACCGCGCGCGAGCTCGAGGAACGCTTCGGGAACCGTCCGCAGGGCACGGAGGACCTCCTGGGTGCGGGTGGCCGGCACCAGGTCACCAGCTATCTCGACCACCACGCGGTGAAGCTGTCCCGCCGCTTCGACGCAAACTCCTATCTGGTGCTGGCTCGGTCCATGAACACCCATGACGTGGGTCGGGGCCGTGGTGGGGTCGCGGCCGCCCTGGGGCGCGTGCGCGCTCGCACCCTCGTCGTCGCGATCGACACCGACCGGCTCTTCCCGCCGGACCTGGTGCTGGAGATCGCCGAGCACGTGCCCGGAGCGGTCGGCCACGTGGCACGCTCCCCGATCGGGCACGACGCCTTCCTGCTGGCCCACCCGGATCTCGACGAGTGGATCGCCTCCCTGCTGGAGGACTAAGGTGATCCGGGCGGGCGCACCGATGTCGACGCCCCGCCGTGACCATCGCAAAGGAGAGGTCGCATGACCGTCGTCGTGGGGTACTCGCCCTCGAGCCAGGGCCGCGCCGCGCTCGCCGCCGCGGTGCGCCGTGCGCGTCGCACCGGGGAGGGCCTCGTCGTCGCCTCCCACCAGTACCACGATCCCGAGCTGGGCCTGCGGGCAGCAGGGGAGCCCGCAGTGCGCGAGGCGCTCGGCGAGGACGCCGCGGACCTCGAGGTGAGCGTGCGGCTCGGACCCGAACAGGACATCGGCGAGTTCCTGCTCGAGATCGTCGAGGAGACCTCCGCGAGCCTGCTGGTGATCGGACTGCGCCGAAAGTCGCCCATCGGGAAGCTGAACCTCGGAGCCTCCGCGCGCCGCGTCGTGCTCTCGGCCCCTTGCCCGGTGCTCACCGTGAAGGACGACGCCGCGCGCGAGGCCGTGGCCGGTTCCGCCTGAGCGGCATTCCGTCGGAGGAATATGGGGCCGGATCTCTGCCGGGCTCGCAGGACGCACAGCCCGGCGATCCGCGCCGCCGACCCGTCGATCGCTCGCAGGTCGATCGCCCGCGTTCAGGCACCGGGAATATCCGCCTCCGCGAGGTGGTTATACTCGTGAGGCTTGACGGCACCGTGCCTTTTTGCGCCATCACACCGGTTTCGGACCGGCGAGGCGGGGGAGCGGGGACCGCGAGCCGCGCCGTGAAGACCGAACGCCCGAGTGCGGTGCTCCCCTCCCAGAGGGGGCGCTGCCGGAAGAAGGAACTCTGTGACCTCCTCCAAGACCGCTGAGACCACGACCGACACGACCGCTGCGGCGGTGGAGTCCGAGGTGGAGGCGAGCTCGTCGAGCGGGACGACCGCGAAGGGCGCCTCCAGCTCGCGCAAGGCCGCCGCCAAGAAGACCACCGCGAGGAAGAGCTCGACCAAGACGCCGAGCAAGACCGCGTCGAGCAAGGCCGCCAAGGCGACCGCGAGCGACGAGGACGCCTCCGAGGATCTCGAGGAGGACGCCGAGCCGACCGGTGAGGCCAAGGAGGCCGACGACAAGGTCGAGGAGTCCGGCGGCTTCGTCTTCAACGCCTCGGAGGACGACGCACCGGCGCAGCAGGTCGTCACCGCCGGCGCCACCGCTGATCCTGTCAAGGACTACCTCAAGCAGATCGGCAAGGTCGCGCTGCTCAACGCCGCCCAGGAGGTCGAGCTCGCCGAGCGCATCGAGGCCGGCCTCTTCGCGGAGCAGCTGCTCAAGCGCGACGAGTCGATCGTGAAAACCAAGCAGGGGCGCGAGCTGGCGATCATCGCCGAGGACGGCCGCGCCGCGAAGGATCACCTGCTCGAGGCGAACCTCCGCCTGGTCGTCTCCCTCGCCAAGCGCTACACCGGCCGCGGCATGCTCTTCCTGGACCTGATCCAGGAGGGCAACCTGGGCCTGATCCGCGCCGTGGAGAAGTTCGACTACTCCAAGGGCTACAAGTTCTCGACCTACGCGACCTGGTGGATCCGTCAGGCGATCACCCGCGCGATGGCCGATCAGGCCCGCACCATCCGCATCCCGGTGCACATGGTCGAGGTCATCAACAAGCTCGCCCGCGTCCAGCGGCAGATGCTGCAGGACCTCGGGCGCGAGCCCACCCCGGAGGAGCTCGCCAAGGAGCTCGACATGACCCCCGAGAAGGTCGTCGAGGTCCAGAAGTACGGCCGCGAGCCGATCTCCCTGCACACCCCGCTGGGCGAGGACGGCGACAGCGAGTTCGGCGACCTCATCGAGGACTCCGAGGCCGTCGTCCCGGCCGACGCCGTGAGCTTCACCCTCCTGCAGGAGCAGCTCCACTCGGTGCTGGACACCCTCTCCGAGCGCGAGGCGGGCGTCGTCTCCATGCGTTTCGGTCTCGAGGACGGCCAGCCCAAGACGCTCGACGAGATCGGCAAGGTCTACGGCGTGACCCGCGAGCGGATCCGCCAGATCGAGTCCAAGACCATGAGCAAGCTGCGTCACCCCTCGCGCTCGCAGGTCCTGCGCGACTACCTCGACTGAGTGAGGACCGCGCACGAGCACCTCGACGGCGCCGGCACCCCGGGAACGGGGGCCGGCGCCGTCGGCGTGGAGATCCATCGCGTCGGCCCCGAGGACTGGGCCGCCCACCGTGCGCTGCGTCTCGAGATGCTCCGCACCGATCCGGACGCCTTCTGGGCGAGCCTCGCGGAGCTCGAGGGCTGGACGGAGGAGCAGTGGCGGGCGGACGCCGCCGGTCCCCGCCTCCACCTGCAGGCGCGGTCCGGGGAGGTCGTGCTCGGCGGGATCGGGGTGCTGCCCGAGGGGTACACGCCCGAGCACTTGCTCCCCGAGGATGCCGCGCACCTGGTCTCGATGTGGGTGCATCCCGCAGCCCGCGGCCGCGGGGTCTCCGCGCTCCTGCTGCGGGGCGCGGCGCAGGTCGCGCTCGAGCTGGGCCGGCCGCGTCTGCTGCTCGACGTCGACGCCCGCAACCTCACCGCCCGACGCAGCTACGAGCGCAGCGGCTTCCGCGCCACCGGCGCCACGGATCCGCGCGACGGGACCGACAGCCACTGGGTCGAGTACGCCGCCGACGCGGCGGAGCTGCTCGGACGCTGAGCCGACGGGTCCGCACCCTCTGCGGAGTCGGCGGACCCGCCCCTGAACGCACGACGGGGCGCCCACCAGAGGGTGGGCGCCCCGTGCGTCGTCCGCGCGGCGGTCGCTCGGAAGGACGGGTGAGGTCAGTCCTCGACGGGCTCCGGCTTGGCGTGCAACCGCTCGGTCTCGTCGATGACCTCGGCGGCGATGCCCTGGAGAGCATCCTGGTGGGCGCGGGCATGGTGGGCGCAGAACATCAGCTCACCGCCGGCCTCGAGGAGCACCTTGACGTACGCCTGGGCGCCGCAGCGGTCGCAGCGGTCGTGGGCAGTCAGCCGGGGGGCTTCGAGAGTCAGGTTCATGGGGTCTTTTGTAGCACCCGGAGGCCCCGCTCGGCTGGGACGGGGATCACGGTTCGCTCGCGGCGCAACACCGGCGCATCAGGGCGGGCATCGGGCCGGGCGCCGGCCGGACTCAAGACGGCCGTCGGACGGCTCGTGGAGCTGTGAGCGGCCACGCAGCCCCGGCCTCCCGGGTTCTGAGCGTCCTGCCACGTAGGATCCCAGGGTGTCCACCACCAGCACCGCGAAGAGCACCGCCTATGACGCCCGCAACCTTCAGGTCCTCGAGGGCCTCGAGGCCGTGCGCAAGCGACCGGGCATGTACATCGGCTCCACCGATTCCCGGGGCCTCATGCACTGCCTCTGGGAGATCCTCGACAACGCCGTGGACGAGGCGCTCGGCGGCAACGGGGACTCGATCGCCGTGATCCTCCACCCCGACGCGTCCGTCGAGGTGCGGGACACCGGCCGCGGCGTCCCCGTCGACGTCGAGCCCCGCACCGGGCTGACTGGCGTCGAGGTGGTCTACACCAAGCTGCACGCGGGCGGGAAGTTCGGCGGCGGCTCCTACGCCGCCTCCGGCGGCCTCCACGGTGTCGGCGCGAGCGTCGTCAACGCCCTCTCCGCACGTCTCGACGTCGAGGTGGACCGCGCCGGGAAGACCTACGCCATGAGCTTCCAGCGCGGCCAGGCCGGTGTCTTCGCCGACGACGGCGAGCCGAGCCCCACCGCGCCGTTCACCCCGGCCGACGGCCCGGCCGAGCTGCGCGTGATCGGGAAGGCCAAGCGCGGCGTTACCGGCACCCGCGTGCGCTATTGGGCCGACCCGCAGATCTTCGTCAAGGGCTCCCACTTCTCCCTCGACGACCTCACGCGCCGAGCTCGTCAGACGGCCTTCCTGGTCCCGGGGCTCGCGATCGCGGTCACCGACCACCGCCCCGAGGCCTCGCCCGACCAGCCCGCGACCCGCACTTACCGCTACGAGGGCGGTATCGGCGAGTTCGTGGAGTACCTCGCCCAGGACCAGCGGATCACCGACGTGCTCCGCCTGCAGGGCAGCGGCGACTACACCGAGACCATCCCGGTGCTCGACAGCAAGGGCCACATGGTCTCGACCGAGGTGCAGCGGACCTGCGAGGTCGACGTGGCGCTGCGGTGGGGCTCCGACTACGAGTCCACGACCCGTTCCTTCGTCAACATCGTCGCGACTCCCAAGGGCGGGACGCACCTGACCGGCTTCGAGCAGGCGCTCGTCAAGGTGATGCGCAAGCAGGTCGAGAACCAGGCGCGGCGGGTCAAGTTCAACGCGAAGAACGAGAAGATCGAGAAGGACGACACCCTCGCCGGCCTCACCGCGGTGGTGAGCGTCCGCATCGAGGAGCCCCAGTTCGAGGGGCAGACCAAGGAGGTGCTCGGCACCCCGGCGATCCGCCAGATCGTGGCCAAGGTGGTCGAGGACCGCCTCACCGACTTCCTCACCTCCACGAAGAAGGGGGAGAAGGAGCAGGCTGCGCTGGTCATCGACAAGGTGGTCTCCGAGATGCGGGCCCGCATCTCGGCCCGCATGCACAAGGAGGTCTCGCGCCGCAAGAACGCGCTCGAGTCCTCGACCATGCCCACCAAGCTCGCCGACTGCCGCTCGACCGACGTGGAGCGTTCGGAGCTGTTCATCGTCGAGGGCGACAGCGCCCTCGGCACGGCGAAGAACGCCCGCGACTCCGAGTTCCAGGCGCTGCTGCCGATCCGCGGCAAGATCCTCAACGTGCAGAAGGCCACGATCACCGACATGCTGAAGAACGCCGAGTGCGCGGCGATCATCCAGGTGATCGGTGCGGGCTCCGGGCGCACCTTCGACCTGGACGCTGCTCGCTACGGCAAGATCATCATGATGACGGACGCGGACGTCGACGGCGCCCACATCCGCACCCTGCTGCTCACCCTCTTCCACCGCTACATGCGGCCGCTGGTCGAGGCGGGGCGGGTGTACGCCGCGGTGCCGCCGCTGCACCGGGTGGAGATCGTCCACGGCGGGTCGAAGAAGAACGAGCTGGTCTACACCTACTCCGAGGCGGAGCTGCAGAAGCTGCTGACCTCCCTCGAGCGGCGCGGCAAGCGGTACAAGGAGCCGATCCAGCGCTACAAGGGTCTCGGCGAGATGGACGCCGATCAGCTCGCGGACACCACCATGGATCCCCGTCAGCGGACCCTCCGCCGCGTGCGGATCGAGGACGCGGAGGCGGCCAGCGCCATGTTCGAGCTGTTGATGGGCTCCGAGGTCGCTCCGCGCAAGCAGTTCATCATCGAGGGCGCCGAGGAGCTGGACATGGAGAGGATCGACGCATGAGCGTGTCCGTGAGGGTCATCCCCTGCCTGGACGTCGACGCGGGCCGCGTCGTCAAGGGCGTGAACTTCCAGGGCCTGCGCGATGCCGGTGATCCCGTCGAGCTCGCCGCCCGCTACGGCTCCGAGGGCGCCGACGAGCTCACCTTCCTGGACGTCACCGCCTCCTCCGGCGGCCGCGACACGATGATCGACGTGGTCCGCCGCACCGCCGAGCAGGTGTTCATCCCCCTGACCGTCGGCGGCGGGGTGCGCTCGGCAGAAGACGTCGACCAGCTCCTGCGCGCCGGGGCCGACAAGTGCGGGGTCAACACCGCGGCGATCGGCCGCCCCGAGGTCGTCTCGGAGATCTCCCGGCGCTTCGGCAATCAGGTGCTGGTGCTCTCGATCGACGCCCGCCGGGTCACCGACGAGACCCCGGAGGGCTCGGCCCGCACCGGCTCCGGCTTCGAGGTCACGACCCATGGTGGACGGCGCGGCACCGGGATCGACGCGATCGCGTGGATCCGGGAGGTCACCGAGCGGGGAGCAGGCGAGATCCTGCTCAACTCCATGGATGCCGACGGCACGAAGAACGGCTTCGACCTCGAGCTGATCCGTCTCGCCCGCGAGGCGACCTCGCTGCCGCTGATCGCCTCGGGCGGCGCGGGAGCCCCGGAGCACTTCGCGCCCGCCGTGCGGGCGGGAGCCGATGCAGTGCTCGCCGCGAGCGTCTTCCACTTCCAGGAGTTCACCATCGCCGAGGCGAAAGCGGCGATGGCGGCCGAGGGCATCACGGTCCGCTGACCCGCAGAACGACGGCCCGCCCTGTCCCCGCGAGGGGCGGGCGGGCCGTCGTCCTGCGGTGGCCCCCGGCGAGCTCGCCGGGCGAGCCGAGCGAGCACTGCGACCCCGGCGGGATCGCACGGTCGCGCGGATCATCGATGCAGCAGCCCGGTGACGAGCAGGGTGCGCTGCAGGATCGCCTCCTGCTCCGCACGGGCCTGCCGAGCGGCCTGCTCGCGGCGCGCGCGGCGGATCGCCAGCAGCCGGGTGAGGAGGGCGCGCGCCCTCTCCACCTCGATCACGTCCGTCTCGGAGGCGAACGCGGGGGCCGACGTGGCGGGACGCGGTGCGGGGCGGGGAGTGGGGAGGGGACGGACGGTGGTGGTGGGTGAACGGGTGGTCGTGGTGGTCATGGCATCTCCTCGGGATGATGCATCGAGTCTTCGGGGGAGGGAGGACGGGATCCGTCCTCGAACCGGGCCCATGCCCCGACCAATTCGGGGACGGGCGGAAGCCCACTGGGGCCTCAGGCGGAGTCCGCTCGCCGGGCAGGCGGGCGCGACGGAGCGCTCGACGAGGTCGAGAGAATCAGGGATGGTCGGGGTCGGGGACCGCGCCGACCAGCGGCGGGGCGGGTGCGCCTCAGCCGGCGGTGATGCGGCCCGCCGGACCCCCGACGAGCACCGTCGGGGTCGGGTTCGGGGTCTGCAGCATCTCCATGACCCCAGTCGACCACGGGGACGTTCAGCGACGCCAGCGATTAATCGGGCGCCGACGCCCGCGGACAGCGAAAGGGCCCGGCCGCTCCGTGAGGCGCGGCCGGGACACACCACCCCACCCCCCCCCCCCCCAAAAAAAAAACAACCCCCCCCCCCCCCCCCCCCCCCCCCCCCCCCCCCCGGGACCGAGCAGATGGGGTCAGTGCTCGATGCGGTAGGTGACGCCGAGGGTGTGGGTCTCTCCCGCGGCGAGGGCGACGAACCCGTCCTTGGCGGCGGCCGGCTCGACGCACACGAACTCGGGCCAGGCCACGTCGGGCACGTCCGGGAGACCGGTGACGAGGGTGTCGAAGGGGTTCCACACCACGGTGCGGGAGGTGCCGCGGGCCGCAGAGACGATCCGTCGGCCGCGCCGGGGATCGTCCACGACGACCTCCGCGGTGGAGTCGACGACCCGATCGGACGCCTCGGTCAGGCGCAGCGGCTCCTCCGGGAGCACGGCCGGGGCGAGGCCGCGGGTGTTGTCGAGATAGTCGGCGCCCTCGAGTCCCCCGATCGTGATCTCGCGGACGTCGCCGACGGCGAGATAGGTGTGGAGCGCGGCCTCGAGCTCGAGCCCCTGCTCGCCCGCGGTGATCGCGAGGTCGAGGGACAGCTCGGCCCCGATCCGGACGGTGAGGGAGGCCGTCAGATCCGGTCGATCGGCGGGGGAGTCGAGCACGAGCACGGTCTCCTCGCCCTCGCGGGTCGCGGAGCGCAGCTCCCAGCGGACGTTCCGCAGCCAGCCGTGCTTGACCTCCTGGTCGCCGTCTCGGCCGGGCCCGAACCAGGGGCCGACGAGCGGTACGCCGCCGCGGACCGCGACGCCGGGACCGAAGCCCGAGGTGGGGCTGAGCCACAGGAGATCCTCTTCGCCCGCCAGCACGGCGCTGACCAGGTGCGCGCCGTCGAGCAGCAGGACCGCGGTCGCTGCGGGAGTATCCACCAGCACGGCATCGACGCCGTGGGCGGTGCCGAGGCGCACGCCGTCGGGGAGGGAGAGGGACGAGGGAGCAGGGTGCTCGGTGCTGTTCATGGCGTCATCGTGCCACGGGGACCGGTGACCGCCGGAGGACGGTCAGGGAGTTGTCGGCGCGGCGTCGGCTCGGGCGGGCTCGGCGGGCACCTCCGCGGTCTCCGTCCCCTCGGCGGCCGCGGAGACGGTCCGGATGAACAGCAGCAGCCACACGTACATGGTCACCGCCGCGCCCATTTCGAAGGCGGTCATGTTCAGGTAGCCGACCACCACGAACAGGACGATCAGCATGATCAGGATCGCGAAAGCGATCGCAGTGAACACCAGCAGCCCTCCCGGGAGCCGTCGCAGCAGGAGCGGGAAGACGATCAGGGCGAGCCCGAACACCACCACGAGCAGTTGGGCGACGACATTGTGCCAGGGCACGGAGACCGCCCGGGAGATCAGGGCGACCAGCGCGAGCAGCAGCCCGAGCACGACGAGGGTCCCGCGCACCACGTGGACGATCCAAGGCGCGGCCCCGCTCGCGGCCGCCCACCGCTCCAGGTCGTGGGCGACGAAGTCACCCACCGCCACGAAGGCGAGCCCGGTGAGCAGGAGGGTCAGGTTGAAGGTGCGCCCCGCAGAGCCCGGATCCTCGCCGAGCCGGGAGAAGTAGCGCTCCCACCAGTAGGGGTCGGGGGAGAGCATCGCGGAGGCGAGCACACCCACGGTCAGGAACACCATCAGCAGCGTCGCGAGGCTCCGCCCGTCGAGCGCGGCGGCGCCCGCGGAGACGATGTACGCCCACAGACCCGTCGTGGCCGCGACCCAGAAGGTGCTCGCGAAGTGGTCCAGGGCGACGCCCAGGAACGCCTGCTGCAGCAAGCCGTACATCGCGCTCGTGAGCAGGAGGGCGAGGGCGGCGAACACCAGCGCCGGACCGACGATCGTGAGCGCCCGGCGCAGCAGCGGCACCGTCCGTACCCAGGGGTGGCGACGGGGGAGGAGCACCGCCATGGACACGGCGGCGACCGCGCCCGCGGTGAGGGCCGAGGAGGCCGCGGCGACCTGTCCGATCGAGCGGTCCCCGGAAAGGGGAGCGGTGCCGTCCAGGGCGAGCAGTCCCACGGCCACTCCGACGACGGCCCCGCCGAGCCCGAGAGCGAGGGCCGAGGACTCGGTGCGGCTCGCCGCCGTCGGACGGGGGTGCCCCGGACCCGAGCGCGGCGAGGGCTCGGAGCCGACGGGGCGCCCGGCGGTCACGGCCCGGGCCCCGGTCAGCCGACCGCGGCGATCGGGACCGGCACCGGGGT
Source organism: Brachybacterium sp. J144 (assembly GCF_036321705.1). Taxonomy (NCBI): domain Bacteria; kingdom Bacillati; phylum Actinomycetota; class Actinomycetes; order Micrococcales; family Dermabacteraceae; genus Brachybacterium; species Brachybacterium sp. J144. The sequence continues at coordinate 103,079 of NZ_JAZDCG010000028.1, read as the reverse complement.
GCCCGATCCGTCGCGTCGTCCGGTCGGCTCCGGCAGATCGATGGGCTGACCCGCCTCGGAGGAGGCTCGCGCCGGATGCGGCACGACCCACGCGCCGATCAGCTCGTCCTCGCCGCGCAGGAAGCGGTGGCAGCGCATCCCCGCGGTGGCCCGGCCCTTGGCCGGGAAGTCGGTCAGCGGGGAGACCTTGAGAGAGCCGGTCTGCAGCAGCGGCAGCGTCGCGGAGCTGCCGGCCACCGTGACCACGTCGGCGGGAGCGGTGACGTCGATCGCCCCGAAGCTGATCACCCGCGCGCCGTCGGCGAGCTTGATTCCGGCCACGCCGCCCGCGGCCCGGCCCTGGGGTCGGATCCCGGAGGCCGGGAAGTGGAGCAGCTGGGCGTCGGAGGTGACGAACACGAGATCCAGGTCCGCGTCGACCTCGAGATCGACCACTCCCACCACGGCGTCCCCGTCCTTCAGGGAGATGACCTCGAAGCCGTCGGTGCGGGGGAAGTCGAGCTGGACCCGCTTCACCACGCCCTGACGGGTGCCGAGCGCGATCGCCCCGCCGCGGGAGAGATCGTCCTCCGCGACGCGGACCAGCGCGAGGGCCCGCTCGTCCCGCCCGAGGTCCACGAGATCCGCGAGCCGGGTGCCGCCGGCGAGGGACGGCGCCCCCGCCGTCGGGGCGAGCGTCGGCAGGTCCACGACGGCAAGGCGCAGCAGACGGCCGCGATCGGTGACCACGCCCACCGCGGAGCGGGTCGAGGTGAGCACGTCCGAGACGATCACGTCATGCGCCCCCCGCTGCCCGTCCCGGCGCAGCGTCTCCTCCCCGGCGGCCCGGGCGACCAGGCCCGTGCCGGTGAACAGCACGCGGCAGGGCTCGTCGGCGACCTCGAGCGACGCCCCCGCGGTGGGAGCCGGGGCGGCGGAGGACTCCAACAGCACCGTGCGCCGGGCATCGCCGTGCTCCGCGGCGACGGCGGCCAGCTCGTCGGAGACCAGCCGGCGCAGCACCTCGTCGGAGCCCAGGATCTCCTCGAGCGCCTCGATCTCCCGGCGCAGCTCGTCGCGCTCCGCCTCGAGGTCGATCTGCGAGAACTTGGTCAGCCGCCGCAGGCGCAGCTCGAGGATGTACTCGGCCTGCACCTCGGTGAGGTCGAAGACCTGCATCAGACGACCGCGCGCGATCTCCGCGTCGTCGCTGGTGCGGACGATCTGGATCACCTCGTCGATGTCCAGGATCGCGAGCAGCAGGCCCTCGACCAGGTGCAGCCGTGCCTTCCGCTTCGCCAGCCGATGCTCGGTGCGGCGGCGCACCACGGTGATCCGGTGGTCGACGAAGACCTCGAGCATCTGCTTGAGGCCCAGGGTGCGCGGCTGCCCGTCCACGAGCGCCACGTTGTTGATCCCGAAGGACTCCTCGAGCGGCGTGTACCGGTACAGCTGCTCGAGCACCGCCTCGGGCTCGAAGCCGGACTTCACGGTGAGCACGAGCCGGAGGCCGTGATGACGGTCCGTGAGGTCCTGGTAGTCGGTGATGCCCTGGACCCGCTTCGCCTGGACCGCGTCGCGCAGCTTCTCGGCGACCTTCTCGGGACCGACCTGGTAGGGCAGCTCGGTGACGACGATGCCCTTGCGCCGCGAGGTGATGTTCTCGATGCGGGTGGTGGCGCGCATCTTGAAGGAGCCGCGTCCCGTGCGGTACGCGTCCCGGATCCCGTCCAGCCCGATGATCCGCCCGCCGGTGGGGAGATCCGGACCGGGGACGAAGCGCATCAGCTCCTCGAGCGTCGCCTCCGGGTGATCGATCAGGTGCCGCGCCGCCGAGATCGCCTCCACGAGGTTGTGCGGGGCCATGTTCGTGGCCATGCCGACGGCGATCCCCGAGGCGCCGTTGACCAGCAAGTTCGGGTACTGGGCGGGGAGCACCTCGGGCTGGGTGAGCTGATTGTCGTAGTTCGGGACGCGGTCCACGACGTCCTCGTCCAGCGACTCGGTCATCAGCAGCGCCGCCCGGGCCAGACGCGCCTCGGTGTAGCGCGGCGCCGCCGGACCGTTGTCGAGCGAGCCGAAGTTGCCGTGCCCGTCCACGAGCGGCAGGCGCATGTTGAAGCTCTGCGCCATCCGCACCAGGGCGTCGTAGATGGCGGTGTCGCCGTGAGGATGGAGCTTGCCCATCACCTCGCCGACGACGCGCTGGCTCTTGACGTGGCCGCGGTCGGGGCGCAGGCCCATCTCGCTCATCATGTAGAGGATGCGGCGCTGCACGGGCTTGAGGCCGTCGCGCGCGTCCGGCAGGGCCCGCGAGTAGATCACCGAGTAGGCGTACTCGAGGAACGAGGACTCCATCTCGCTGGTGACGTCGATGTCGACGATGGTCTCGTCGACCGCATCTCCCGCGCCGGGGGGCTGGGTGCTTCGTGATCGGGCCATGGGGGACATCATCGCGCATGACCGGCACCGATCCCGGCAGACGGGGCCGTCCGCGGGACGTGAGAACCGTCCCGCGCGCGGCCTGCGACGATAGGATCCGGACATGGTCGAGCGACGTGAGGACCGGCGCCCCGGACGCCGCCGCCCGGGGACCGCGAGCCCGGGAGGTCCTGCCGAGGGCCGCCGTCCGCGGCTCGCCTATCCCGCCCACTGGGAGGCGGACATCGCCCTGCGCGACGGCACCGCGGCGCACCTGCGCCCCATCCGGCCCTCCGACGCCGATGCCCTCCAGGCCTTTCACGTCGCCCAGTCCGAGCAGTCCCGTTACCTGCGGTTCTTCGCGCCGATGCCGCGGCTGTCCCCTCGTGACCTGGCGCGCTTCACCGTCGTCGACCATCGCGACCGGGTGGCCTTCGTCGTCGAGGTGGGCGAGGAGATCATCGCCGTCGCCCGGTACGACCGCACCGGACCGGGGGAGGCCGAGGTCGCCTTCAACGTGGCCGACTCGCGACAGGGGACCGGGCTAGGCTCGGTGCTGCTCGAGCATCTCGCGGCCGCCGCCCGCGAACGGGGGATCGGGGTCTTCGTCGCCGAGGTGCTCCCGCAGAACGCACGGATGATCGGGGTGTTCACCGATGCCGGCTTCGACGTCGAGCGCACCCTCGACGACGGGGTCGTGCAGGTCACCTTCCGCATCGATCCCACGGCGCGCTCCCTGCAGGTCATGGCCGAGCGCGAGCATCGTGCCGAGGCACGGGCCATGGAGCTCCTGCTGCATCCCCGCTCGGTGCTCCTCGTCGGCGTCTCCTCCCGGGACGACTCCGTCGGCGGGCGCTTCCTGACCGCGCTCGAGCGGTCCGGCTACACCGGGGCCGTGCACGTCGTCTCCCGTGAGTCGTTCGAGCTGCGCGGGCATCGCACCCGCGCCCGGATCGGCGACGTCCCGGGACCGGTGGACCTGGCCGTGATCGCCCTGCGCCCCGAGGCCTGTCTCGGGGCGATCGAGGAGTGCGTGGAGATCGGCGTCCGATCCGTCGTGATCCCCACCGAGGGCTTCTCCGACAGCGACGGCGGACGGGCCCTGCAGCGGGAGCTCGTCGCCCGCGCCCGACGCCACGGCATGCGCCTGCTCGGCCCCGGATCGCTCGGTTTCCTGCGCACGGGCGAGGACGCCATCAGCCTCTCCCTCGCCCCCGCCATGCCGCGTCCCGGCCGCGTCGCGCTCGCCGGGCAGTCAAGCGCCCTCTCCGCCCTGCTGCTCGCGGGGGCCGACACGCGCGGCATCGGACTGCACGAGTTCGTCGGCGCCGGCAATCGGGCGGACGTCTCCCTCAACGACACCCTGCAGTACTGGGAGGACGCCGAGGAGGTGGGGGTGATCGCCCTGGCGCTCGAGTCGATGGGCAACCCCCGCAAGTTCACCCGTCTCGCCCGTCGCATCACGCGGCGCACGCCCGTGATCGTGCTGCGCCCACCGGGCCTCGCGACGAGCGGACCGCCCGGGCACGACGTCCGGCTCTCCGAGCTCCCGCGCCGCGCCCTCGACCAGGTGCTCGACTCCGCCGGGGTGGTGCAGGCCCAGGGGGTGGACCACCTGCTCGACGTCGTCGACGCGCTCGGACGCCAGGGCCTCCCGCCGGGGCCGCGCACCGGACTGCTCTCCAACACCGCTGCGCTCGGTGCGGCACTGCGCGGAGCGGCCGACGAGGCCGGGCTCGACGTGGTCGCCGACAACCGCTCGGTCCCGCTCGCCCCGGACCCCCGCCTCGTGCAGCGCGCCTTCACCTCGATGGCGGCGCTCGGCGAGGTGGACCTGGTGATCGCCGGGGTGCTCGACCCGCTCACCTCCGATCCGACGGAGCTGATCCGGCAGATGGCGCAGATCGCCCGGCACTCCGAGGTGGTCCTGCTCGTCTGCCTGATCACCAGCGCCGAGCGCTTCGCCGCCGTGCAGGCCGCGGTGCGCGCCGATTCGGAACTCCCGCCCGTCCACGCGACGCCCTTCGGCGTGGTGCGCGCCGGAGCCGGCATGCTCGCCGCCGCGCTGCGGCCCGCGGCAGACGACGACGAGCCCGCGCGACGGGAGGACGTCGACCGCGCGGCGGCCCGCGCCCTCGTCGACCGGCTGCTGCCCGAGGGCGCGACGGCCGAGGTCGACCTCACCGCCGAGGACCTCGCCGAGCTGCTGGCGGCGTACGGCGTGCCGCTGCTCGAGGCCGTCCCGGTGCGGGACGACGAGGAGGCGGTCGAGGTCGCGGCGCGGATCGGCTATCCCGTCGCCCTCAAGAGCACCGACCCGGTGCTGCGTCATCGCGCGGACCTCGGCGGGGTGCGGCTCGAGATCCCCGACGAGGTGCAGCTGCGCCACGCTCTCGAGTCCATGCGCCGGGACCTGTCCTTCTCGAGCGCGGCCCTCGCCGTGCAGGCCATGGCCCCGCCCGGGGTGGCGATGGTGGTGCGCAGCATCGAGGACCCCTCGCTCGGGCCCGTCGTCAGCCTCTCCGTCGCGGGCGACGCGACCGATCTGCTCGACGACATCTCCTACGCGATCCCGCCCTTCAGCGAGGCCGCCGCGGCGCGCCTGACGCGCGCCCCGGCCTCGGCGGTGAAGCTCGACGGCACCCGCGGGCTGCCCCCCGCGGACCGCGCGGCGCTCGCCGATCTGCTGGTGCGCATCGGGATGCTCGCGGAGGACCTCCCGGAGCTCTCCCGCCTCGACCTGTACCCGGTCCTCGTCGGGCAGGACGGGGTCGCCGTCGTCGGCGCCGAGGGACGGCTCGCCCCCGCCCCGAACCGCACCGACGGGATCCGGCGCGCGCTCGCCGGCCCGGCCGGGTTCTGAGGGCAGCGCTGCCCGCCTGCTCGCACCCGGTCCGGACCGGTCGTGCCGCCCGTCGAGGAGCCCTGCACCGTGCCGGAGGAGCGTGACAGACTGGGCCGATGACCTCCGTACTGCCCGACGACCTGATCGACCAGCTCGAGAGCGCCGGTTACTTCCCCCACATCGCGGGGCAGAGCATCGAGCGCTCCCTGCGCGGTGCCCCTGTGCTCGCCCATCTGGTGCGTCCCGAGACGACCTTCGACGGTCCCGAGGTCCGGAGGCATCTCACCGTGGTGGTGCTGACCGCCGCCCATCTCCTGGTCACCCATCTCGACGACGACCCCGAGGATCAGCTCAATCCGAGCCAGGTGGTCTCCACCACCGAGCGGATCCGTCTGCGCCGGGTATCGGCGACCGGTCTCAGCCAGGTCTTCGACACGGACGGCCAGAAGGCGCCGGGCACGGAGGCCGAGATCACGCTCGGCATCTCCTGGAGCGGCTCCCACCGCGTGGATCTCGAGCGCGCCGTCTGCGACGATCCGTCGTGCCAGATCGACCACGGGTACACCGGCACCGTCGCCCCCGCCGACCTCGCCCTGCGGGTGAGCGCCCTCGCGGACGGCCCTCGCGCCGTGCAGGAGGCGCTCCGCTTCCACCGAGCCCTGCTCGACGCGGTCGACGCCCTCGACGACTGACCGCGCCGGTGACCGCATCGACCCTCCCCGGCCCGGTGGAGTGGCCGGGGGACCTGCTGCCCCCGCCGTTCGCCGAGGGGGCGCACCCCGGACTGCTCGACGTGCTGCCGCCCCTGCTGCACCGCCCGCAGCCCGGTCGGGACCTCGTGCTCCTGCTCGACGGCGTCGGGGCGGACCTGCTCCGCGAGCACCGCTCGCTCACCCCCACGCTGAGGCGCCTGGAGGGAGAGGTCCGCCGCATCCGGACGGTCGCCCCGTCGACCACGGCGAGCGCCATGGTGTCGCTGCACACCGGACTCAGCCCGCTCGAGCACGGCGTGATCGGCTATCTCACCCGCGATCCGGCGACGGGCACGGTCGTGAACCAGCTGACCGGGGACCCGCGGGTCCGGTCGGAGGAGTGGATGCCGCTGCCCACCCCGGTGGAGGCGGGGACGAGGTATGCGGTGCAGGTCGCGCCCGCGAAGCATCAGCGCTCGCACCTCACGGGAGTGGCCTACCGGGGGTGGGACTTCCTGGCGCACGGCCGCGGCGACCGGGTCGAGGCGGTGCGCATCGCGTTGCACCGTGCCGGGTCCGATGGGCTCGTGCACCTGCACCACGACGCAGTCGATCACGCCGGACACCATCACGGGATCGACTCCGAGGCGTGGCGGGATGCGCTGGCCGAGGCGGACGCGCTGCTCGGTGCCCTGCTGCGTCGCCTGCCGCGCGGCACGCGTATCCACGTCACCGCGGATCACGGCATGGTCGACACCTCGCCGCAGCGCACGATCGACCTGGCCGAGCATCCGGCGGTCCACCGCCTGATCGCGGAGGTCGCGGGGGAGCCGCGGGCGGCGACGCTGTTCGCGGTGCCCGGGGCGGAGGCGGATCTGGCCGGCGCCCTGCGGAAGCTCCTCGGCGAGCGGGCGCTCGTGCTCGAGCGGGAGGAGGTCCTGCGCATCGGACTCCTCGGCCCGGCGGGACGCGCACCGGACCCGCGCGTGGCCGGGCGCCTCGGTGACGTGCAGCTGCTCGCCCGGGGTCGGTGGAGCATCGAGGACTCCTCCCGGCGGCCCGCCGGGGCGCCGACGCTGATCGGCGTCCACGGATCGCTCACCGCGGCGGAGTCCTGGGTGCCGCTGCTCACCGTGACGGTCTGAGCGAGGGCGGGTCCGCGCGGGGGCTGGTCAGAGCCAGGGCAGATCCGAGACGAGGCGGACCGGCCGCCCTCAGCTCTGCCGGCCTCAGTCGTGCTTCGAGCCGAAGACGATCTCGTCCCAGCTGGGGATCGAGGAGCGCTTGGACTTGGAGCGCGCGGGGCGCGCCGGCTTCGCGGGGGCGTCCTCCGCGGCGGGGTCCTCGGACTCGTCCGAGGCGCTCTGGGCTGACGGGAGATGGTCGAAGCCGGGCAGCGGCGTGAGGTCGACCGTCTCCTGGTGGTGCACCGCGCCGATCGGGGCGGAGCCCTCGGCCGACTCCTCCTGGTCCGCCGACGTCTCCGGTGCGGTCTCGTCCGCGTCCGGCCCGGCGGCCTCGATGTCGTCCTCGGCCACGGGATCCTGGTCCTCGTCCCGCTCGGAGATCCCGGTCCCGGGGCGCGTGGCGTCGTGCTCGGCGAGCGCCTCACGGTCGGCGGTCTCCTCGAGTTCCCCCGGCTCGTCGGTGCCGGTGGCGTGCGCGGGCGCCGTCTCCTGGGTCTCCTCGTCCGCGAGGCTCGACCACACCGTGCCGCCGTCGTCCAGCGGCGGCACCGAGCGCAGTCCGCGACGGGCGTTGAGCGCCTCGAGCTCGTCCTCCTCGAAGGCCGAGGGCCGCCCCGGCTGATCGGTCCGGCCGGGGCGCGCGCCGGGCCAGGTGTTCCGGCTGCGACGTGGAGCGCCGGTGGTCTCGTCGATCGAGTCGTCACTCTCCACGTCGTACACCGCGCTCTTGACGGCCATCAGGCGGGCCGGGCCGCGGGTGGGCGCGGGAGGGGCGTCCTCATCGCTGATCCAGCGGGCCTCGTCGTCGATCGGGGTCACGGTGCGGGTCTCGAGGTCGGCGATCCACTGCGCCTGACGGGTGCGTCCCCCCGCCGCGAAGGTCAGCTCGAGGGTCCAGGTGCCGTCGGGGCGGCGCCAGGCGTCCCAGGCGGTATCGCCGGCGGCCTCGCGGGCCAGGAGACGCTCGCGCACCACCTCGAGCAGGGCGGGTCCGCCCCGGCCGACGGGGAAGGTGCCGGCGCGCTGCGCCGTCCACTCGCGCTCGGCGAGCACGGGCCCCTCGTAGCGGCGCACGTGCTCGAGCGGGATGTCGGCGGACTCGGAGATCTCCTCGGCGCTGCGGCCCGCGCGGAGCATCGCCTGGATCTCGCGGGGGCGCACCGGAGCGGAGGAGGCCGCCTGGATCGCACCGAGGGCGGGGCGGTCGGTGCGGACGGCGGCGCGCAGGGCGGCGTCGATGCGCACTGTGAAGCGGGTCCCCTCCGAGTCGACGAGGATCAGGTGCTCCCCGTCGTCATGGATCCCGTCGAGTTCGAGCTCTCGCATCGTCGTCCTCTCCGTCGCTGCCCTGGCCTGCGTCCTGCGGTCGCCGTGTGCGCACCCACGTCGGGGCGCTGTGGGGCGTGGGCACCCCGCGGGCCGTGCGTCCGCTAGGCCGCGACCTTACCGCGCGAGCCTGCTCACCGGGCCCGCTCAAGGGCTCGGATCGCCGCGTGTCGTGCTCCGGGTGGCATCCTGTTGAGTCCCGCAGGCCTCTCTGCAATAATGCCGCCGCATTCCGCGTTGGGAAGCGCGTCGACCACCGGGGGACCGGCCGGCGTTCCACGACGACGGACGGCCCCCGCCCCACAGGTCGCACGACCCTCCGAGAACACTCGAGACAACCCAGAACGGACCGTAGATGGCCACTGATTACGACGCACCGCGCAAGAACGACGACGAGTCCGGCGAGGACTCGATCGAGGAGCTGAAGGGTCGCCGGAACGAGGCCGCGACCCCGGTGGTGGATGAGGACGAGGCCGAGGCCGCGGATTCCTACGAGCTGCCGGGCGCCGATCTCTCGGGCGAGGAGCTCTCCGTCCGGGTCCTCCCGCGTCAGGCCGACGAGTTCACTTGCGCGAGCTGCTTCCTGGTGAAGCACCGCAGTCAGATCGATCACGTCGAGGGCACCCTCATCATCTGCAAGGAGTGCGCCGCCGCCTGAGCGAGCACCCGCCCCGATCACGGCGCCGTCCCCCTGAGGGGCGGCGCCGTCGTCGTCTCCGGTCCGGGCCGGCCCCGTGCTCCGGAGCCGGGCTCGAGTTCCCGGGCGGAGTCGGCGCCTCAGCGGGCGGTGGCGGCCTGCGCGGTGCGCACCGCGAGCGCGAGGTCCTCGGGCCGACGGGTGGAGGCGACCCACGCCGTCGTGGGGTCCTCGGTGTCGAGCACCGCGATGCGCAGGCCCCGTGCGACCCAGGGCCGCGTGCAGTGGTGGGCGAGGGGCTCGAAATCCTGCCCCATCGTCCGTTGCCAGTCCTCGCCGCGGAGCACCTCCGGCTCGCCGAGCAGCTCTGTGGGGATGTGCGCCCGGCCCAGGCGCAGCTCGCCGCCAGCGACCTCGAGCACGGGCGAGGCTAGGACGATGACTACTGCTCCCACGATCAGGGCGAGGACGCCCGCGACGAGGGCCCCGATGGTCCCGAGCGGCGCCACGGCGATGCCGACCACCGCGGCCAGCAGCACGACGACCGCCGCGGTGCCGGGTCCGGGTAGCAGGCGCTCATGGAAGAGCCGACCGTCCTCCCCGATCGCGGGGGGATCTCCTGCGGGGCGCGGGGACACGGCATCGGCGGGATCGGCGGACATGCCGCCATGTTCTCACGCCCGTCCGGGGTGCCCGCGGGGAGGTCCCGGGCACAGGTCGCCGAGGGCCGTCGCGCGCACCGGTCGTCCCAGCGCCTACCCTGGACCCCATGCCCGAGATGCCCTCAGCCCCCGGCTCCCCGGATCCGCGCGGCACGACCCTGCGGGTCCGTCGCGCCCCCGGGACTCCTCTGCCCCATCGCGCCCATCACGACGACGCCGGCCTCGATCTCGCGAGTGCCGAGGACGTCGTGATCCCGCCCGGAGGTCGCGCCCTGGTCGACACCGGCCTGGCCATCGCGCTCCCGGCCGGCACGGTCGGCCTCGTCTGCCCGCGCTCCGGGCTCGCGGCGAAGCACGGCGTCACGGTGCTCAACGGCCCCGGCGTCGTGGACGCCGGGTATCGCGGGCCCGTCAAGGTGGCCCTGCACAACACGGACCTCGAGCAGTCGGTCACGCTGCGGGTCGGGGATCGCATCGCACAGCTGGTCGTGGTGCCCTTCCTTGCCCCCGTGCTCGAGGACGTCGAGGACCTGGACGAGACGGACCGGGCGCAGGCGGGCTTCGGCTCGAGCGGCGGGCTCGCCGCCGCCCTGTCCGACCGCGAGCAGCAGCAGAAGGGATGAGGATGGGACTGTTCTCCCGCAGGAAAAAGGCCGAGGTCGAGGAGATCGAGGGCCTGGACGCGCTGGACACCGACGACCCCGGGACGCCGGGCGAGGAGGCCGACACCGAGGGCGAGACCCGGTCCGAGGGCGCGGACGGACCCGCCGACGGCGACGACACCGTCGAGCGACCGGATCACCTCGACGCGGGGCCTTTCGACGCCCACGAGGCCCCCGAGGAGGACCGGATCGACCTCGGAGCGCTGCTCGTCCCCACCATCGACGGTATGGAGCTGCGCATGGAGGTCGACCAGCGCAGCGGCAACGTCACCGGCGCGAACCTCGTGATCGAAGGATCCTCCCTCCAGGTCCAGGCCTTCGCCGCCCCCAAGTCCCGCGGGCTGTGGGACGAGGTGCGCACCTCGCTGCGCGACTCCGTGGTCAAGCAGGGCGGCACCGCCGAGACCCGTCCCGGCGTGTTCGGCACCGAGCTGATCACCCGCCTTCCCGTCAAGCGCGCCGACGGACGCACCGGCTACCGCCCGGCGCGCTTCCTCGGCGTCGACGGTCCGCGCTGGTTCCTGCGCGCGATCCTCACCGGGAAGGCTCTCGGTGACCGCGCCCAGGCCGAGCGCTTCGAGACCCTGATCTCTCGCCTGGTCGTCGTGCGCGGCACCGAGGCGATGGCCCCTCAGGAGCTGATCCCCCTGCACCTTCCAGGCCAGCGTCCCGGCCTCGCCCAGATCGCCGAGGGCCCGCTCGACCCGCTGGCCCGCGGCCCCGAGATCACCGAGGTCGGATGAGCGCCCCCGGCACCGAGCCGCAGCACCCCGGGGCGACTCCCGCGCCGGAGCCGTCGGCGGAGGGCTCGTCGGCCCCGAGCACGGGCCTCGCCGGCGTGCTGCGACAGGAGGAGTTCTCGGTCGCCCAGGCGATCGGAGGGCCGCGCGGCGTCGCCGAGTCGGTCCTGCCGACCCTCGTCTTCCTCGTGCTGTACCTGGTGACCCGTTCGGTGATGGCCGCCGCCCTCGCCGCGGTCGGGGTCGTGGCCGTGCTGCTCGTGGTGCGCCTGGTCCAGCGGCAGAGCCCGGCCACGGTGCTCGGCGGTCTGCTCGGGGTCGCCCTCGGCGCCGTCCTCGCCATCCGCTCGGGCGACGGCACCGACTTCTACGCCCCGGGGATCGCGATCAACGCCGTCTCCGTGCTCGTGCTGCTGGTCTCGCTGCTCGCCCGGCGGCCCCTCGTGGGTCTCGTGGTCGGGGTGCTGGACCCGCGGGTGCAGGACTGGGCCGAGGACCCTGACGCGCGCCGCGTCTACACCCGGGCGACACTGCTCTTCCTCGGGCTCTACGTCGCCAAGCTCGCGGTGCAGGTCCCGCTGCTCCTCACCGGCCAGGTCGCCGCCCTCGGCGTCGCCAAGCTGGTCATGGGCCTGCCGGCCTTCGCCGTCATCGCCTACCTGGTGTGGCTGCTCCACCGGGCGCTGCTCGCGCGGCGCGCGGCCGCCGACGCGGGCTGAGCGGACGCGCCGGGCGCCGGATGTCCCCGCGACGCCCGCGGTGGTGGGACACTGGTCGCCGACATGACCGCTGTCAGAACCCAGCGGAGCAGCCACCTGATCGACCGGAGCCGGTCCCGCGACGTCCAGACGCGGGCGGAGAGGGAGTGGACCGATGAGCACGGACCCCGAACGCGACGCGAGCGGCCCGGCGCCGGACGGACGACTCCTCACCCTCTCCGTCGGCGCGCCCGCCGCCGGGGGCACCTTCGTGGCCCGCCATGAGGGCCGGGTCGTGTTCGTGCGCGGGACCGCACCGGGGGAGACGGTGATCGCGCGCCTCCTCGACGATCCGGCCGAGAAGCCCGATGCGCGCTTCTGGCGCGCCGAGGCGGTCGAGGTCCTCGAGCCCGGGGTCGATCGCGTCCCGACGGTGTGGGAGGAGGCCTCCGCTGAGGGGATCGGCGGTGCCGAGTGGTCCCACATCGCCCTGCCCGCGCAGCGCCGCATCGCGAGCGAGGTCATGCAGGAGCTCCTGCGCCGCGCCGGGGTGAGCAGCTATCCCATCGAGGAGGTGCAGGTCGAGCCAGCCACCCACGACATGGACGGACTCGGCTGGCGCACGCGCATGCGCTTCGCAGTCGACGAGCAGGGGCACGTGGGGATGCGCGGCTGGCGCTCCCACGACGTGCACCCGCTCGGGGCGAACCCGCTCGCGGCCCGCGCGATCCGCGATCTCGACCTCGGAACCTGGACGGCGCCGGAGGGCGTGGAGGCCATCGACGCGGTCGCCCCCTCCGTCGGCCCCGCCTCGGTGGTGCTGGTGGGCCGGGACCTGGACCCGGCGATGATCCGCATCCCCGAGGAGTGGGGTGACGTGGACGTGTCCGTGCGGACCTCGCGGGGGCTCGTCCCCCTCCGCGGCGACGGCATGGTGCGCGAGCGCGTCGGCGATCGGCTGTTCGCGGTCTCGGCGACCGGGTTCTGGCAGTCCCATCGCCGGGCCGCCGAGCTGCTCAGCGAGGCCGTCTTGACGGCGCTGCGCGCACCGCGCGGCGGCAGCGCCTGGGACCTCTACGGCGGGGTGGGGCTGTTCGCCGCCGTCGCCGCCGAGCAGGTGGGGCGGGACGGCACCGTCGTCTCCGTCGAGGGGAACCGCCGGGCCTCCCAGCTCGCCGCGGAGAACCTCCAGGACCTCCCGCAGGTGTCGACCGGCACGGCCGACGTCACCGACTGGGTGCGCGCCCGGCGCGGCGGGGTCGACGTGGTGGTCCTGGATCCGCCGCGCAACGGCGCCGGGCTCGAGCTGATGGACCTGCTCGCCGCCGCGGTGCGGCAGCGGATCGTCTACGTGTCCTGCGAGCCCTCGACCCTCGCCCGGGACCTCGCCGCGATCGAGAAGAAGGGATGGGGCCTCACCGAGCTGCGGGCCTTCGACCTCTTCCCGCACACGCACCACATCGAGTCCGTCGCGGTCCTCGAGCGGGTCTGAACCGCTCTGGGCAGGCGGCCGACCCGCCCCGGGCCGAGCTGACGACCTGTCAGCTGGAGGCCCCGATCCGTGGTAGAATTTATCTTGACTTCAAGATATCTGCCGGGGTCGCCCCTGCAGACCACCACCTCACCTGCACACTCGTCCGGATCGGCGGTCGGCGCGTTCGCCTGCCGCCGTCGGTGCGCGCGCCTACGATGAGGGGGTCGCCCATCAACCGAGGAGTTCTTCCATGAGCACCATCGACTCGTTCCACGCGAAGCAGCAGCTCGCCGTCGGCGGGACCGACTACGAGATCTACGCCCTCGACGCCGTGCCGGGCGCCGAGAAGCTGCCCTACAGCCTCAAGGTCCTGCTCGAGAACCTGCTGCGCACCGAGGACGGCGCGAACATCACCGCCGATCACGTCCGCGCTCTGGCCTCGTGGGATCCCTCCGCCGAGCCCGCGACGGAGATCCAGTTCACCCCGGCCCGCGTGATCATGCAGGACTTCACCGGCGTGCCCTGCGTCGTCGACCTCGCCACCATGCGCGAGGCGATGGAGGACCTCGGCGGCGACCCCGAGAAGATCAACCCGCTCGCCCCGGCCGAGATGGTCATCGACCACTCCGTCATGATCGACGTCGCCGGCCGCCTGGACGCGCTCGAGAAGAACATGGAGCTCGAGTACGAGCGCAACCGCGAGCGCTACCAGTTCCTGCGCTGGGGCCAGACCGCCTTCGACGACTTCAAGGTCGTCCCCCCGGGCACCGGCATCGTCCACCAGGTCAACATCGAGTACCTGGCCCGGACCGTGATGACCCGTGAGGTGTCCGTCAACGGGGAGGCGCCGGTCCTGCGCGCGTACCCGGACTCTTGCGTCGGCACCGACTCCCACACCACCATGGTCAACGGCCTGGGCGTGCTCGGCTGGGGCGTCGGCGGCATCGAGGCGGAGGCCGCGATGCTGGGCCAGCCCGTGTCGATGCTGATCCCCAAGGTGGTCGGCTTCAAGCTCACCGGCGAGATCCCCGCCGCGGCGACCGCGACCGACGTCGTGCTCACCATCACCGAGATGCTCCGCCAGCAGGGCGTGGTCGGCAAGTTCGTCGAGTTCTACGGCGAGGGCGTCTCCCAGGTCCCGCTCGCGAACCGCGCGACCATCGGCAACATGAGCCCGGAGTTCGGCTCGACCTGCGCGATCTTCCCGATCGACGACGTCACCGTCGACTACCTCCGCCTCACCGGCCGCTCCGAGGAGCAGCTCGCGCTCGTCGAGGCCTACGCCAAGCGCCAGGGCCTCTGGCACGACCCGAGCATCGAGGTCGCCTACTCCGAGTACCTCGAGCTGGACCTCTCCACCGTGGTCCCCTCGATCGCCGGCCCGAAGCGTCCCCAGGACCGCATCATCCTCACCGAGGCCAAGGAGTCCTTCCGCGAGGTGCTGCCCTCGTACGCCGCCGATCATCCGGTGCAGGCGAACGGCGACGGCTCCTTCCCGGCCTCCGACCCGGCCGCCCCCGAATCCGACAACGAGTCGGGCGGCGCCCCGCCCGAGCACCAGCACGTCGTCGGCCGCGCCTCGAACCCCGTCCAGGTCAAGGGGAGGGACTTCGAGATCGACCACGGCATCGTCTCGATCGCCTCGATCACCTCCTGCACCAACACCTCGAACCCCTCGGTGATGATGGCCGCCGGCCTGCTGGCCCAGAACGCCGTGGACCGCGGCCTCGCGGCCAAGCCGTGGGTCAAGACCTCCATGGCCCCCGGCTCGCAGGTCGTCACGAACTACTACACGAAGGCCGGCCTGTGGCCCGCCCTCGAACAGCTCGGCTTCCACCTGGTGGGCTACGGCTGCACCACCTGCATCGGCAACTCCGGCCCGCTGGATGCGGAGATCTCCGAGGCCATCGCCGAGAAGGACCTCGCGGTCACCGCGGTGCTCTCGGGCAACCGCAACTTCGAGGGCCGCATCAACCCCGACGTGAAGATGAACTACCTGGCGTCCCCGCCGCTGGTCATCGCCTACGCGCTCGCGGGCACGATGGACTTCGACTTCGAGAACGACCCGCTGGGCACCGACAAGGACGGCCAGGACGTCTACCTGCGCGACATCTGGCCGAACCCGACCGATGTCGAGCGTGTGATCGGCGAGAACATCACCCAGGAGATGTTCTCCGCCGACTACCAGGACGTCTTCACCGGCGATGAGCGCTGGCGCGGGCTGGAGACCCCCGAGGGCGCGACCTTCGACTGGGATGCCGAGTCCACCTACGTGCGCAAGCCCCCGTACTTCGAGGGCATGGGCCAGACCCCCGAGCCGGTCGAGGACATCCGCGGTGCGCGGGTGCTCGCCAAGCTCGGCGACTCCACCACCACGGACCACATCTCGCCCGCGGGTTCCATCAAGCTCGACTCCCCGGCCGGGAAGTACCTGCAGGAGCACGGCGTGGCCCGCAAGGACTTCAACTCCTACGGGTCGCGGCGCGGCAACCACGAGGTGATGATCCGCGGCACCTTCGCGAACATTCGCATCAAGAACCAGCTGCTCGACGGTGTCGAGGGTGGGTACACGAAGAACTTCCTGACCGGCGAGCAGGAGTTCATCTACGACGCGGCGCAGGCGTACGCGGCGGAGGACATTCCGCTGGTGGTGCTGGCCGGCAAGGAGTACGGCACAGGCTCCTCGCGCGACTGGGCCGCCAAGGGCACCAAGCTCCTGGGCGTCAAGGCCGTCATCACCGAGAGCTACGAGCGCATCCACCGCTCGAACCTCATCGGCATGGGCGTGCTGCCGCTGCAGTTCCCGGCGGGGGAGAGCGCCGACTCGCTCGGGCTCGACGGGACCGAGACCTTCGACATCACGGGCGTCACCGCGCTGAACGAGGGCACGACCCCGAAGACCGTGGCCGTCACCGCCACCAAGGAGGACGGCTCGGTCGTCACCTTCGACGCGGTGGTCCGTATCGACACCCCCGGGGAGGCGGACTACTTCCGCAACGGCGGCATCCTGCAGTACGTCCTGCGCTCGCTCGTCGCCTGATCGACGTACTGCGAGGGACGAGCGGTAGGAGGTCAGGCAGAGGGTGACCGCCTGATCGACGTACTGCGAGGGACGAGCGGTAGGAGGTCAGGCAGAGTTTGACAGCCTGATCGACGTACTGCGTGACAGACGGCGCCCCGTCCGGCAAACGCCGGGCGGGGCGCCGTCGTCGTGGACGGGTCCGCGCGGGTCTCCAGCGCCCCGCACGAGCACCCCTGATCACCCGATCTGCACGCCATTGCAGACGCCGGACGGTGACCGTGAAACCCCGGTGAAGATGTGCACAGATGTGACCATGTCGGCCGTCGATCCTGGTCAGCACGACGTACTCTGAGGGAGTCCCGCCCCCCGCACCCCAGGGAGGACCGCGCGTGCCCACCACTCAGCAGCGCTCCCTCACCGGACCTCCGCGCCCCCGGACGACACCGCAGTCGTCGGCCGCCGCGGCACCCGTCGACGTACCGATCCCGTCGGACCCGGAGGCCCTCCGTCGGCTCCCCGCCGACCGGCTCCCCGGTCTCGCCCGCACCCTCCGTCGCCGCCTGCTCGAGATCTGCTCGCGCACCGGCGGACACCTGGGCCCGAACCTCGGCGTGGTCGAGCTGACGATCGCCCTCCACCGCGAGTTCCGCTCACCGGCCGAGCCGATCGTCTTCGACACCGGGCATCAGGCCTACGTGCACAAGATGATCACCGGTCGTGCCGACCTCTCCGGCCTGCGCAGCGCCGGCGGCGTCTCGGGCTATCCGGATCGCTCCGAATCCCCGCACGACGTGGTCGAGAACTCCCACGCCTCCGGGTCGATCGCCTGGGCTCACGGTCTGGACCGCGCTCATCGGCTCGCCGGGGTCGACGGGGCGACGGTCGCCGTGATCGGCGACGGGGCGCTCACGGGCGGCGTCGGACTCGAGGCGCTCAACGAGCTCGCCACGGACCGCGGCTCCCGCACCGTCGTGGTCCTGAACGACAACACGCGCTCCTATGCCCCGACCGTCGGAGGTCTCGCCGCGCATCTCGCGGCGCTCCGCGCCGGGGACGTCGCCCCGGGCGAGGACGTCTTCACCGCCCTCGGGCTGGGCTACGTCGGCCCCGTGGACGGTCATGACCTCGGAGCGCTCGCGCAGGCGCTCACCCGCGCCCGGGTCCTGGCCGAGGCCGAGGACCGTGCCGGAGTGCTGGTCCACGTCGTGACCCGCAAGGGCGCCGGCTTCGCCCGCGCCGAGTCCGACCTCGTCGACCAGTGGCACTCCACCGGGCCCTTCGCCCTCGATGACCAGCAGGAGGCCGCCCCGGCCGCAGACACCTGGACCGCCCGGTTGGGACGAGCGGTGCTCGACGCCGCCCGCGCCGACGAGCGCGTGGTCGCCCTCAGCGCCGCGATGATCGACCCCGTCGGCCTCACCCCGATGCAGCGGGAGATGCCCGAACGCGTCCTCGACGTCGGCATCGCCGAGCAGCTCGCCCTCGACACCGCTGCGGGCCTCTCGTCCGGCGGGCGCCGACCGCTGGTCGCCCTCTACGCGACCTTCCTCAACCGTGCCCACGACCAGCTGCTCCTGGACATCGCCCTGCACCACGAGGACGTCGTGATCACCCTCGATCGCGCCGGCGTGACCGGCGACGACGGCCCCAGCCATCACGGCATCTGGGACCTCGCCCTCGCGGCCCAGGTCCCCGGTCTGTCGCTGTGGGCACCGCGCGATGCCGAGCGGCTCGAGGAGGCGGTCCCCGCCGCGCTCGACACTCCGGGACCCTCGATCGTCCGCTTCCCGAAGGGCGCTTGCCCGCCCGTCCAGCCGGCCCGCACGCGGATCCCCGCGGGGGACGTGCTCGCCGGCGACCACGAGGCGCCGATCGACCTGCTGCTGGTCAGCATCGGCGCCCTCGCACCCCGCGCCATCCTGGCCGCGGAGGAACTGCTCGCCGAGCGGACGGACCTCAACGTCCTGGTGATCGATCCCGTGCAGGCCCTGCCGCTCGCGGAGCCGCTCCTGGAGCTCGCCGGTCGTGCCCGCGCCGTCGTCACCCTCGAGGACGGCCTCGCCGAGCGCGGCGTCGGCGCGGCTCTCGCCGTGCGGCTCCAGTCCCGTGCGACCCTCGCGCATCCCGCTCCGGTGGTGCGCACCCTGGGCGTCGCGGGGGAGTTCATCGCCCATGCCAAGCGCGACCAGATCCTGTCCGCTCAGGGCCTCGACGCCGACGGGATCGTTGCGACCCTGCGCGCCGTGCTCGGCTGAGCGCGCTCAGCCCAGCGAGCTGCGCGGGGAGGGGTCGTCCGCCCGAGCGGTGAGCACGATCGGCGCCCCGTCGGTGACCTGCAGGGTGTGCTCGGCGTGCGCGCCGCGGGACCCGTCGGCGGAGAGCTGGGTCCAGCCGTCGCGCTCGTCGACCCGGAGCTCCGAGGTGGTCGGGACGAGGAAGGGCTCGACCGTGATCAGCTGCCCGGCGACCAGCTCGGCGCCCGAGCCGGGGGTGCCGTGGTTCGGGACGAACGGCGCCTCGTGCATCGTGCGGCCCACGCCGTGCCCACCGAAGCGGTCGTTGATCGTGTAGCCCAGCGCGTGGGCCCGGTGCATGACCGCGTTCCCGATGTCGCCCACGGTTGCCCCGGCGGTGACCTGGTCGATCCCGGCCCACATCACCTGCTCGGTGTCTCGGATGAGCTGGAGGTCCTCCTCCCGCGGGGTGCCGACTGGGATCGTCAGGCAGGAGTCGGCGACCCAGCCCTCGAGCGAGACCGCGAAGTCGAGGGAGAGCAGGTCGCCGTCCTCGAGCACCCGGTCGTAGGGGCGTCCGTGCAGCACGCCGTCGTTGAGCGAGGTGCAGATGACGTACCCGAAGGGGGAGGCGCCGAAGGCCGGGTGATAGTCGAGATAGCAGCTCGTCGCCCCCGCTTCGCGGATCAGGCGGTGCGCCTCGGCGTCGACCTCGAGCAGGTTCCATCCGACCTCGACGGTCTCCCGCAGGTGCGAGAGCACCGAGGCCACGAACTCGCCGGCGGGCCGGGCCTGCTCGAGGGTGGGCAGCTCGGCGGTGGAGGAGCGACGGCGGCGACCGAGGATCATGCCGTCGCCTCCTGCCAGGTGACGAGCCGTGCCCCGACCCAGGCGATGGCGGCACCGAAGAGGGCGGCCCCGATCAGGTGCAGGAAGACCACGATCTCGGGGAGCCCGGTGAAGTACTGGACGTAGCCGATGACGCCCTGGATCAAGGTCATGCCCAGCAGCCACCACGCGGCGACCCGGGCCTCGCGGCGGGCTCCGGTGCGGACGAGGACCACGAGCAGGGCGATCAGGAGGGCGCAGAAGAGGTAGACCGAGAGCGCATGCACCCGGGAGATCAGCACCGGGTCGAGCATGATCCGGGTGACGTCCCCGGCATCGCCCGAATGCGGCCCGGTGCCGGTCACGATCGTGCCGAGGACCAGCACCAGGAAGCCCACCGCGGCGAGGGGGACGTAGATCCACACCGCTGCACGGGGCACGGCCCGGCGCACGGGGCCGTCCCCGTCGTAGAGCCGGACGAGCAGCACCATCGAGGTCGCCGCCAGCACGGGGGAGATCAGGAAGTGCGGGCTGACCACCCCGGGGTGGAGGTCGGCGAAGACCACCACCATGCCGATCAGCGCCTGCAGGATCGTGCCGAGCAGCGGAACCCAGGCCAGGCGACGGAAGCCGACGCCCTTGTGGGACAGCCACCGCCAGGTCACCAGCAGCAGCGCCGCGGCGAAGACGCACAGCACGCCGGTCAGCATCCGGTTCCCGAACTCGACGAAGGGATGGATCCCCGACTCGAGGGTCAGCTCGGGCGTGAAAGTGCCCGGCTCGCAGTTGGGCCACGTCGAGCAGCCCAGTCCGCTGCCCGTCAGCCGCACCGCTCCGCCCGAGAGGATGATGCCCATCTGGCTGATCAGGTTCCCCCAGAACACGACCTGGGCGAGACGGCCCCGGCGCCGCGGCCCCCAGTCCAACCGGGTGTCGGGAAGGGTGGTCACGCTGCCGTGGCGCTCGGGAGCGCGCGCGGCAGCCGCGGGGGCGACGGGGGCGGAGGGCATGCCCTCGATTCTAGGGAGCCCGCCCGTGGATCCGCTGTGCCCCGCGCGGTGACCCGGGGCACGTCGGACGAGCCCTCAGGCGTCCGTCCAGCGGAACCAGCGGATCACCGCGAGGCTCGCGCCCACGGCCCAGATCACCAGCACGAGCGCGGAGCCGATCGAGAACGGGGAGCCCGCGAGGCAGGCCCGCAGCAGCTCGCCGAGAGCGCCCGAGGGGAGCAGGTCGACGAGGCCGCGCAGGAAACGGGGGTACTGCGCGACCGGGAAGGAAATGCCTCCCACCACGAACAGCACGAAGACGAGGTTCGAGGCGGCGAGCACGCCCTCGGTGCGCAGCCGACCCGCGAGCAGCAGGCCGAGGGCGCCGAACGCCACCGTGCCGACGAGCCACACCGGAAGGGCGGCGAGCAGTCCCCACAGCTCCGGACGCCAGCCCAGGGCCAGAGCGAGCAGGCCGAGCACCGCTCCCTGCAGCACGTGCACCAGCAGGGTCGCCAGCACCTTCCCGGCGAGATAGCCGTCCCGGCCGAGCGGGGTGGTGGCGACCCAGCGCAGCACGCCGTTGCGCCGGTCGAAGCCGGTCTGGATCGCCTGGGAGGTGAAGGAGGTCGAGACCAGCGCCGTCGCGAGAGTCGCAGCGACCGCGGTGTCGATCGGCGCGACACCCTCGAGCCGGCCGACCGGCAGCAGCCGCAGACCGATCAGCACGAAGGCCGGGACGGCGATGGCGACCATCAGCTGTTCACCGTTCGTCAGCAGGGTGCGCGCCTCCAGACGCGCATGGGCGAGGATACGGCGAAGTCTCGGGGCCGGTGCCGGGCCGGAGGACGGGGCGTTCGACGGGGCCTGGGAGGTCGGGGAGGCGGGATCGCCCGCCCGGGAGTCGGCGGAGAGGTCGGGGGCGGTCATCGGATCTCCTCCGTCGTCGGCGCGGCGGACGTCAGGTCGAGGAGCACCGCTTCGAGGTCCGCCGCCCCGGCGGCGCCCAGCTCGAGTCGCGCGCCGTGGCGGGCGGCGAGCGCGCGGAGATCCTCTTCGAGGGTCGCCCGGGCGGTGGGGGCGATGCCGCTCAGCCGGGCGGTCACCGACCCGTCGGCGCCGGAGCCGCGGTGGTCCTCGATGACCTCCGCGACCGTCCCGGCGGCCACCGTGCGGCCCCGCGCGATCACGCACACCTCGTCGGCCAGCCCCACCACGTCCTCCATCAGGTGGGTGGTGAGGACCACGGCGGTGCCCTGCTGGGCGAGGCCGCGCACGAGGGTGCGCACGCGGCGTCGGATCTCGGGGTCCATGCCCGCCGTCGGCTCGTCGAGGAAGACGAGGCGGGGCCGCCCGATGATCGCGAGCGCGAGGGCGAGCCGCTGGCGCTGACCGCCGGAGAGACGGCGCACGAGGGTGTCCGCGAAGTCGGTGATCCCCAGGTACTCGGCGACCTCGTCGACGTCGAGGGGGTGGGCGTGCAGCGAGGCCCCGTAGCGCAGGAGCTCGAGGGTGCGCGCGCCGGAGGTGAGCCCGCCGTCCTGGATCATCACGCCGACCTGCGCGCGGTGCTCGGCGGTGGAGCGCCAGGGGTTGACCCCGAGCACCCGTACGGTACCGTCCGCAGGTCGCAGCAGGCCCGTCGCACAGGAGATGGTGGTCGTCTTGCCGGCACCGTTGGGGCCGAGCAGCGCGGTGACCCGCCCGTGACGGGCGACGAGGTCGACCCCGTCGAGGGCGCGGACGGGGCCGAAGGAAAGGGCGAGGTCCTCGACGACGAGGGCGGGGGAATGGTCGGTCATGGCGCCGCCCATGCTAGGCCCCCGTCGTCGGTCGGCGGCTCAGCGACCGGCGACGTGCAGGGGCGTGTGCGCGGGATCGACGACCTCGGCCGCGAGCGGCGGCTCGGGGGCGGTGCCTCCCGGCCCCCACGTGTCGGTCTCGAGGCGATCGCGATCGTGGGGCACCATCAGCGGCTCGAGCGCCGGGCCGAGCGGCACGATCTGCGTGGGGTTGAGGTCCTCGTGCACGTAGTAGTAGTGCCGCTTGATCTGCTCGAAGTCGACGGTGTCGCCGAAGCCGGGGGTCTGGAAGAGGTCCTTGGTGTAGCTCCACAGGTTCGGCATGGAGGCGAGGGTCTGCCGGTTGGCCTTGAAGTGGCCGTGGTAGACGGGATCGAAGCGGATGAGGGTGGGGAAGAGGCGCACGTCCGCCTCGGTGATCGAGGGGCCGAGGAGGTAGCGGCTGCGGCCGAGGCGCTCCTCGAGCTCGTCCAGCGCCTCCCACAGCAGGGCGTACTCGCGCTCGTAGTCCTCCTGCGAGCCGGCGAAGCCCACCTTGTACACGCCGTTGTTGACGCGGTGGAGCATCCACTTGGTCAGCGCGTCGATCTCCTCGCGCAGCGGCTCCGGGTAGAGGTCCGGGGCACCCTCGCGGTGGTGCTCGGTCCACTCGGTCGCGAAGTCGAGGGTGATGCGCTGGAAGTCGTTGGTGACGACGGCCCGGGAGGGCACGTCGACGACGGCGGGGACGGTGATCCCGCGCGGGTAGTCGGGGAAGCGGGCGAAGTAGGCCTGCTGCAGGCGTTCGTAGCCGAGCACCGGGTCGACGCCGCCGGGATCGAGATCGAAGGTCCAGGAGCGCTTGTCGTGCGTGGGGCCGGGCATGCCGACGGAGATCACGTCCTCGAGGCCCAGGAGCCGCCGGGAGATGAGGGTGCGATTCGCCCAGGGGCAGGCGCGGGCCGCGATCAGCCGGTAGCGACCGGCCTCGACCGGCCAGCCGTCGCGGCCGTCGCGCGTGATCCGGTCATCGATGTAGGTCATGTCGCGGTCGAAGGCCTTTCCCGCGCTCACGTAGGCGCCTCGCGTCGAATGCTCCTCGCCGTTCTTGGGTGCGGTGGCCTCGTGCTCTGGCCGGCTCTCGGTGCTGCTCATGGTTCCCTCCGGTGCTCGACGGCGCGGTGCGCGGGGCGGGCCCGCATCCGCGGACTGTCCCCAATATAGTTGAAATGCGTAGCAGTTGGGGGCGAGACGCGTCACCTCCGGGTAAGGGCACCCTGGGTGGTTCGTGGCACATGGGTGGGCAGGGTTTTGGAAAGTGTCATGTTGTAAAATCGGTGGGGTCGCCGACGGTCGAGACGGAGGAGGCGCCGAGGACATGACGACTCCCCAGCAGGAGCCCGCCGGGCCGCACGCCACCCGGGACCGGCTGATCGATGCGATCTCCGCGCACGGGCCGATCACCGCCCGCCAGCTGGCCGAGCGCTTCGAGCTCACCAGCGCCGCCGTGCGTCGGCACCTCGCCCTCCTCGAGGCCGACGGGGTGATCGAGGAGCACGAGGTCCCGGTCGCCCATCGCGGGCGTGGCCGCCCGTCGAAGACGTTCGTGCTGTCCAAGGCGGCGCACGATAAGCTCCCCGGGGGCTACGACGAGCTCGCCGTCCTCGCGGTCGCCGAGCTCGCCCGCCGCGGCGGGGAGGACGCGGTCGCCCGGCTCGCCGCCCGTCGCATCGCCGACTGGGAGAGCGCGCTCTCCGCGGAGGTCGAGCGCCGGGAGGCGGCGGGGGAGAGGATCACCCGCTCGCGGCGGATCGAGCTGCTCGCCGAGCTGCTCACCGAACGCGGTTACGCCACCACCGTCCGCCCGCTGCACGTCCCGCTGCCGACCGCCGGCGGACGTCCGGGGGAGATCCCGCGTACGCTCGTCACGGCCCAGCTCTGCCACGGCCGCTGCCCCGTCCTGGACGTCGCGGCCGATCATCCCGAGCTGTGCGAGGCCGAGTCCGAGCTCATCTCCCGCATCATCGGGGCCCCCGTCCAGCGCCTGGCCACCCTGGCCCAGGGCGCCCACGTCTGCACGACTCATATTCCGCTCACCGAGGGAAGGACATCATGACGAGCGCACCAGAGAAGCTCACACAGGACGAGATCATCGACTCCATCGGCAATTACGCCTTCGGATGGCACGACGAGGACTCGGCCGGGGCCAGCGCGCGCCGCGGTCTGTCCGAGGACGTCGTGCGCGACATCTCCGCCCGCAAGAGCGAACCCGAGTGGATGCTCGAGCGTCGCCTCAAGGCGCTGCGGCTCTTCGAGAAGAAGCCGATGCCGACCTGGGGCCCGGATCTCTCCGGGATCGCCTTCGACGACATCAAGTACTTCGTCCGCTCCACCGAGAAGCAGGCCACCTCCTGGGAGGACCTGCCCGAGGACATCCGCGAGACGTACGACCGCCTGGGCATCCCTGAGGCGGAGAAGCAGCGCCTCGTCGCCGGCGTCGCCGCGCAGTACGAGTCCGAGGTCGTCTACCACCAGATCCGTGAGGACCTGGAGGAGCAGGGCGTCATCTTCCTCGATACCGACACGGCGCTCAAGGAGCACCCCGAGCTGTTCCGGGAGTACTTCGGCACCGTCATCCCCTCGGGCGACAACAAGTTCTCGGCGCTGAACACCGCCGTGTGGTCCGGCGGGTCCTTCGTCTACGTCCCCAAGGGCGTGCACGTGGAGATCCCGCTGCAGGCCTACTTCCGGATCAACACCGAGAACATGGGTCAGTTCGAGCGCACGCTGATCATCGCCGACGAGGGCTCGTACGTGCACTACGTCGAGGGCTGCACCGCGCCGATCTACAAGTCCGACTCGCTGCACAGCGCCGTCGTCGAGATCGTCGTGAAGAAGGACGCCCGCGTCCGCTACACGACCATCCAGAACTGGTCGAACAACGTCTACAACCTGGTCACCAAGCGCACCACCGTCGAGCAGGGCGGCGTCATGGAGTGGGTCGACGGCAACATCGGCTCGAAGGTCACCATGAAGTACCCGGCCGTGTGGCTCATGGGCGAGCACGCCCGCGGGGAGACCCTCTCCGTCGCCTTCGCGGGCGAGGGCCAGAACCAGGACACCGGGTCGAAGATGGTGCACATGGCGCCGCACACCTCGAGCTCGATCGTCTCGAAGTCCGTCTCGCGCGGCGGCGGCCGCAGCTCCTACCGCGGCCTGGTCCAGGTCATGCCCGGTGCCGAGCACTCCGCCTCGACCGTGCTGTGCGACGCGCTGCTGGTGGACACCATCTCGCGCACCGACACCTACCCCTACGTCGACGTGCGCGTCGACGACGTCCAGATGGGCCATGAGGCCACCGTCTCCAAGGTCTCCGAGGAGCAGCTCTTCTACCTGATGAGCCGCGGCATGGAGGAGACCGAGGCGATGGCGATGATCGTGCGCGGCTTCATCGAGCCCATCGCCCGCGAGCTCCCGATGGAGTACGCCCTCGAGCTGAACCGCCTGATCGAGCTGCAGATGGAAGGAGCAGTCGGCTGATGACCTCGACCGATGTCACCGATGTGAAGGGCCCCGAGAGCGCCGGGGACCCCACCGCGAACGAGGCCGTGGGCCATGCGGCGGGGGCTGCCCCCGTCGCCGCCGGAACCGCCCTCGAGGGCACCGACACCACGGCCGCTCCCGAGCTGGAGGCGGAGAACCTCTCGCTCCCCGGCCAGGGGCTGTCCGCCGCGCACGCCGCGGCGAACCGCGGCGCTCGGCTGCGCTCCTTCGAGGTCGCCGACCACGCCGTGCCCCGCAGCGACGTCGAGGAGTGGCGCTTCTCCCCGCTGCGCCGCTTCGCGCCGCTCTTCGAGGACGTCGCCACCGACGACCGCGAGGGCGATCTCGCCGTCGACTACGCGGTGAGCGTCCCCGAGGGCGCCCCGGAGCCGGGAGTCCTGGCCCCCGGTCAGGCGCCGCGCGGCACCGTCCTGGTGCCCGAGGACCGCACCTCCGCCGTCGCCTCCGCCCGCACCGAGCAGGCGCTGCACCTCGTGGCCGCGAAGAACGCCGCGTACGACACGCCGTTCCGCGTCGACATCACCGGGCGCGGTGCCGAGCGGCGCGGCAACGCCCACCTCGTGCTCGAGGCCGAGGAGTCCTCCTCCTCGATCGTGGTCCTGAACCACACCGGCGCCGCGCAGTACGCGCAGAACGTCGAGATCGTCGTCGGCGACAACGCGCAGATGACGGTCATCTCGGTCCACGACTGGGACGACGACGCCGTGCACATCGCCCAGCACCACGCCCGCGTGGGCCGCGACGCCCGCCTGAAGCACGTCGCGGTCACCCTCGGCGGCGGTGCGGTGCGCCTGAACGCGATCGGCGAGTACGCCGCCCCCGGCGGCGAGATCGAGAAGCTCGGCCTGTACTTCTCCGACGAGGGCCAGTTCTTCGAGAACCGGCTCTTCATCGACCACAGCGCCCCGAACTGCACCTCCAACGTCGCCTACAAGGGCGCGCTGCAGGGCAAGGGCGCGCGGTCCGTGTGGGTCGGCGACGTGCTGATCCGCAAGTCGGCCGAGGGGACGAACACCTACGAGCTGAACCGCAACCTGGTGCTCACCGAGGGGGCGCGCGCCGACTCGGTGCCGAACCTGGAGATCGAGACCGGTGAGATCGAGGGCGCCGGGCATGCCGCGGCGACCGGTCGTTTCGACGACGAGCAGCTGTTCTACCTGCGCGCTCGCGGCATCTCCGAGGTCGAGGCCCGCCGCCTCGTGGTGCGCGGCTTCTTCGCGGAGATCATCCAGCAGATCGACGTCCCCGAGGTGCGCGAGCGCCTCTCGGCCGCGATCGAGGACGAGCTCGCCCGGAGCATGAACTGATGTCGGACGCCTTCGTCCCCGTCGCCGCCCTCGCCGACCTCGACCCCGGTGAGGCGATCGACGTCGTCGCCGGCGGCATCGAGATCGCGCTGGTGCGCGACGAGGACGGCGGCGTCCACGCCCTCGAGGACCTCTGCTCGCACGACGAGATCGCGCTGAGCGACGGCGAGGTCGAGGGGTGCACCATCGAGTGCTGGAAGCACGGCAGCCAGTTCGACCTCGTCACCGGTCGTCCCCTGCAGCTCCCGGCCGTCCGGCCCGTGCGGGTCTTCCCCGTGCGCATCGACGAGAGCAGCGGCGCGATCCTCGTGGATCCGACCGCCGCCCCCGCCACCTGATCCTCCGGGTGCCCCGCGGCGCCCGACCCCAGCCCCCAC
Source organism: Brachybacterium sp. J144 (assembly GCF_036321705.1). Lineage (NCBI taxonomy): Bacteria > Bacillati > Actinomycetota > Actinomycetes > Micrococcales > Dermabacteraceae > Brachybacterium > Brachybacterium sp. J144. The sequence continues at coordinate 75,654 of NZ_JAZDCG010000028.1, read as the reverse complement.
GTATTCACCAGCTTCCTGGTCAAGGAGAACCCCACATGTCGATCCTGGAGATCAAGAACCTCCACGCCACCGTCGAGACCCCTGAGGGCACCAAGGAGATCCTCAAGGGCGTCGACCTGACCATCAAGGGCGGCGAGACCCACGCGATCATGGGCCCCAACGGCTCGGGCAAGTCCACCCTCGCCTACGCCATCGCCGGCCACCCCAAGTACGAGATCACCTCCGGCGAGGTCCTCCTCGACGGCGAGGACCTGCTCGAGATGAGCGTCGACGAGCGCGCCCGTGCGGGTCTCTTCCTCGCCATGCAGTATCCCGTCGAGGTCCCCGGCGTGACCGTCTCGAACTTCCTGCGCACCGCCAAGACCGCGGTCGACGGCGAGGCACCTGCCCTGCGCACCTGGGTCAAGGACGTCAAGGGCGCCATGGACGACCTCAAGATGGACCCGGTCTTCGCCGAGCGCAACGTCAACGAGGGCTTCTCCGGCGGCGAGAAGAAGCGCCACGAGATCCTGCAGATGCAGCTGCTCAAGCCCTCCATCGCGATCCTCGACGAGACCGACTCCGGCCTCGACGTCGACGCGCTGCGCATCGTCTCCGAGGGCGTCAACCGCGCCAAGGAGAACACCGAGGTGGGCATCATGCTGATCACCCACTACACCCGCATCCTCAACTACGTGAAGCCGGACTTCGTCCACGTCTTCGTGAACGGCAAGATCGCCGAGCAGGGCGGCCCCGAGCTCGCCGAGCGCCTCGAGGCCGAGGGCTACGACCGCTTCCTCGTCGGCGCCGACAGCTGACCCCCGTCCGTCGGTCCGGACCACCGCGTCCGGACCGACGGAACCCATCCCACGCCGCGGGCCGAGCGCTCGCACCCCACCGGGAGGACCCATGACCGACCAGCAGACCCCGGCCTCGACGGTCACCGTCGAGGACGTCACCGAGGCCATGAAGGACGTGATCGACCCCGAGCTCGGGATCAACGTCGTCGACCTCGGACTCGTCTACGGCATCACCGTCGAGAACGGCAGCGCCGTCATCGACATGACCCTGACCTCCGCCGCCTGCCCGCTGACCGATCTGCTCGAGGAGCAGACCTTCGCGGCGCTGGATCCCATCACGGAGTCCCACCGCATCAACTGGGTGTGGATGCCGCCGTGGGGCATGGAGAAGATCACCGAGGACGGCCGCGAGCAGCTGCGCGCCATCGGCTTCAACCTCTGAGCCGCCCTCCCCGCCCACCGCGCGCGGTGACCGGCGGGTCATGCCACAGACTTGGGGGAATTCGCGAAGAATTCCCCCAAGTCTGTGGCATTTCTGCGGCGGGGCGGGGCCGCGGAGCCCCTGGGGCGGGGGCGGGGCAGCGGAGCCTCCGGTTTGGGTCAGCCGATGACCGTGGTCGCCTCCGTGATCTCCAGCTCGTGCGCCTCGGCGGTGCCCGCATGGGTGAGCGCACCCTCGTGGGTGTGCAGGCCCAGGGCGAGCGCGCCGTCGGCCCGCAGCGCGTCCCGCCAGCCGGAGGCGGCCAGACGCAGGATGTAGGGCAGGGTCGCGTTGTTGAGCGCCGCGGTCGCGGTGACCGGCACCGAGCCGGGCATGTTCGCGACGCAGTAGTACACCGCGTCGTGCACGCGGAAGGTCGGATCGGAGTGCGTGGTGGGCCGGGAGTTCTCGAAGCAGCCGCCCTGGTCGATCGCGACGTCCACGAGGACGGACCCCGGCTTCATCCGGGACACCATCTCGTCGGTCACGAGCTTCGGGGCGCGCTTGCCCGGGATCAGCACCGAGCCGACCACCACATCGGCCCGCTCGACCTGCTCGGCGAGGTCCAGGGTGGTCGAGTAGCGGGTGAGGATTCCGCCGTGGTGCATCGTCGCGATCTGGCCCAGCCGTGCGACGTTCAGATCCATCACGGTGACGTTCGCGTGCAGTCCGTGCGCCATCATCGCGGCCTGTTCGCCGACCACGCCACCCCCGACGACCAGCACGTTCGCCTCGGAGGTGCCGGGGACCCCGCCCATCAGCACGCCCGACCCGCCGAGCGGGGCCATCAGGTGGTACGCGCCGACCTGTGCCGCGAGCCGTCCGGCGATCGCGCTCATCGGGGCCAGCAGCGGCAGGGAGCGATCCGGCAGCTGCACCGTCTCGTAGGCGATCGCGGTGGTGCCGGAGGTGAGCAGGGCCTCGGTGAGCCCGTGATCCGCCGCCAGATGCAGGTAGGTGAAAAGGATCTGGCCCGTCCGCAGGCGCCCGTACTCCTCGGGGAGCGGCTCCTTCACCTTGACGATCATCTCGGCCTGCTCCCAGACCTCGTCGGCCGTCGGCAGGATCCTCGCGCCCGCCGCGACATAGTCCTCGTCGCTCACGCGCGAGCCGAGACCGGCTCCGGTCTCGACGAGGACCTCGTGCCCGCGCACCGCGAGCTCGTGGACGCCGGCGGCCCCCAGACCCACCCGGTTCTCGTTGTTCTTGACCTCGCGGGGCACCCCGATGCGCATGTCCAGCCTCTCTGCTGAGCCTCCGTGGCCGTGGTCACGACCACGCACCCAGGATGACATCACGGAGCGCTCCGGGGCGTCGGATCCCCTGTGGTCCGCGGCACCGTCGGCGGGAATCGGCGGGACCCCGCGCCGCCCCGGCCCTAGACTCGATCCGGCCCTCCTCCGGGCCGCCCCCGCTCGCTAGGAGTACCCGCCGTGATCACCGTGCACGACCTCGCCGTCCGCGTCGGCGCCCGACTGCTCATGAGCGAGGTGTCCTTCCAGATCACCGACGGCGACCGCGTCGGGCTGGTGGGCCGAAACGGCGCCGGGAAGACCACGCTCACGAAGGTGCTCTCGGGGACCCTGCAGCCCACCGAGGGGAGCGTCGAGGTGAGCGGGGAGCTCGGCTACCTCCCGCAGGACACCCACTCCGGCGACGACACCGAGCCGGTGCTGCACCGCATCCTCTCCGCGCGGGGTCTCGACGACGTGCTGCGCCGTCTGCGCCGAGCCGAGGAGGAGATGGGGGACATGTCCCTCTCCGAGGCCAAGCGCGAGAAGGCGATGAACCGCTATCCCCGCCTCGAGGCGGAGCTCGACGCCGCCGGCGGCTACGCGGCCGAGGCGGAGGCGAAGCGCATGGCGGCGAACCTCGGCATCCCCAACCGCCTCCTCGAGCAGCCGCTGGGCACCCTCTCCGGCGGCCAGCGCCGTCGCGTCGAGCTCGCCCGCATCCTGTTCTCGCAGGCGACGACGATGATCCTCGACGAGCCGACCAACCACCTCGACGCCGACTCGATCGTGTGGCTGCGCGAGTACCTGATGACCTACCGCGGCGGGCTGATCATCATCAGCCACGACGTGATGCTCGTCGAGCAGGTGGTCAACAAGGTCTTCTACCTCGATGCGAACCGCCAGGTCATCGACATCTACAACATGGGCTGGAAGCAGTACCTGCGCCAGCGCGAGGACGACGAGAAGCGGCGCCGGCGCGAGCGCAGCAACGCGGAGAAGAAGGCCAGCGCCCTCACCGCGCAGGCCGAGAAGATGCGGGCGAAGGCCACCAAGGCCGTCGCCGCCCAGAACATGCTCAAGCGCGCCGAGCGGATGCTCGACGGGGTCGAGGAGGAGCGCCGCAGCGACAAGGTCGCCTCGCTCCGCTTCCCCAAGCCGGCCGCGTGCGGCAAGACCCCGCTCATGGCGAAGGGGCTCTCGAAGTCCTACGGCAGCCTCGAGATCTTCACGGACGTCGACCTCGCGATCGACCGCGGCTCGCGGGTCGTGATCCTCGGTCTGAACGGCGCGGGCAAGACCACCCTGCTGCGGATCCTCGCCGGCGCCGACGAGTCCGACACGGGCGAGATCCTGCCCGGGCACGGGCTGCGCGTCGGCTACTACGCGCAGGAGCACGACACCCTCGACCTCGAGCGCACCGTGCTCGAGAACATGATGACCGCGGCCTATGAGCTCCCCGAGGTCGAGGCGCGCAAGATCCTGGGTTCCTTCCTCTTCACCGGCGAGGACGTGCACAAGCCGGCCGGCGTGCTCTCCGGCGGCGAGAAGACGCGCCTGGCGCTCGCGACCCTCGTCGTCTCCAGCGCGAACGTGCTGCTGCTGGACGAGCCGACGAACAACCTCGACCCGGCCAGCCGCGCCGAGATCCTGGGGGCGCTGTCCGCCTTCGAGGGGGCCGTCATCCTGGTCTCCCACGACCCGGGTGCCGTCGAGGCGCTCTCCCCGGAGCGGGTGCTGCTCATGCCCGACGCGGTCGAGGACCTCTGGAACGCCTCGTACATGGAGCTCATCGAGCTGGCCTGATCGGCCCGGCGCGTCCTCGAGAGGTCAGCGGGTTTTCGCTGTATCGTCCGGCACAGCGGCAGAGCGCCGTCCGTGCCGGAGGAGGCCGCCTTGCACCTGCTGTCCCTGACCGCGACCCGGGCGCTCCGTCGCCGCGGCGGCGAGGACCCGGTCCCCGCGCTGCTCGCGGCCCTCGCCCCGTTGCCGCTCGCCCTGCCGGCCGAGCGCACCGCCGGATGGCACGTCCTCGCACTGGCCCCGCGCTCCGAGATCGCCCTCGAGGTCCTGCTGCGGACCCTCGAGACGGGCGGTTTCGCCGTCGGCCTCGGGATCGGGGCGGTGCCCGCGCCGCTGCCCGCCTCGGTGCGGGAGCTCACCGGGGGAGCGGCCTCCGCCGCGGCCGAGGCCCTCCGCGCCGCGGAGGTCACCTCCACCGTGCCCGTGGCCGTGCGCGCCGCCGATCCGCGCCAGGCCGGCACCGTCGAGGACGCCGAGGCCGTGCTGCGCCTGATCGGCTGGATGGTCCGCACCCGCAACCGCGGTCAGTGGCGGGCGGTGCGGGCCCTGCGCGAGGATCCGACGGCCACGCAGGCCCAGCTCGCCGAGCGCCTCGGCGTCACGCAGCAGACCGTCTCCCGCGCCGTGCAGACCGGAGGGTGGCGGGAGGAGAGCGCCGCCCATCCGCTCGCCGAGCGACTGCTCAGCATGATCGACCTCACCTCCGAGCGCTGATCCACCGGGAGCCCCGGGGGAGCGGGGCGGCGTGACGCTATCCTTGGGGCCGCCCCGACGACTTCCGAGGAGACCCATGGCGACGACGAACGACCTCAAGAACGGAATGGTCCTCAAGCAGGACAACGGCCTGTGGAGCGTGGTCGAGTTCCAGCACGTCAAGCCCGGCAAGGGCCCGGCCTTCGTGCGCACCAAGCTGAAGAACGTCCTGTCCGGCAAGACCGTCGACAAGACCTTCAACGCCGGCGTCAAGGTGGAGACCGCCACCGTCGACCGCCGCGACATGCAGTACTCGTACCTCGACGGCGAGATGTACGTCTTCATGGACCCCAGCAACTGGGAGCAGACCAATGTCTCCGGCGAGACCGTGGCCGACGCCAAGGACTTCATGCTCGAGGGCCAGGACGTCATCATCGCCTTCCACGAGGGCGAGGCGCTCTTCGTCGAGCTCCCGGCCTCGGTCGTGCTGACCATCGAGTTCACCGAGCCGGGCCTGCAGGGCGACCGCAGCAGCGGCGGCACCAAGCCCGCGCGCCTGGAAACCGGCCGCGAGATCCAGGTGCCCCTTTTCCTCAACCAGGGCGACAAGGTCAAGGTCGACACCCGCTCCGGCGACTACATCGAGCGCGTCAAGTGACCGATGCCCCCCGCCCCGAGGGGGCCCCGGCCCCCAAGGGACCCGGCCTCCCGCTCCCGGTGACGGAGGGGGAGGTCGAGTTCGAGCGCACGATCCCGGCGCCCGCGGATCGTCTCGGCGCGCGCTCGCGCGACCGGATCCGCGCGCTGGACGTTCTCTTCGAGGCCGACGCCCAGCGCCGTGATGTCCTCGACGTGCTGCGGGACCGGCTGCGGATCACCGCGGCGCAGACCCCGCTGCCGGTGCGCTCGCGCGACCTCGTCGAGCTGTACGCGCCCTATGCGACCGACATCGACGAGGACCTCGAGACCCACTCGCGGGACTGGCCGCTGCACCGCATGCCCGCCGTGGACCGCGCGATCCTGCGCCTGGGCAGCGCCGAGGTGCTGTACGGCGAGGAGAGCACCGGTCGCGGGGCGATCATCGGTGAGTACACCAAGATCGCCGAGGTGCTCTCGACCGACGACTCGCCGCGCTTCGTCAACGGCCTGCTCCAGCGCCTGCTCGACATCCGGGGCCTGACGTCCTGAGGACCTCCCGGCCCCTCCTCCCCGCCCCGTCCGAGGGGCGGGCGAGGTCGGGGCGCCGCCGCGGCGGACGCTAGACTCAGCCGCGCAGCACGGCTCGCACGGGTCCGCGCACCGGGTCACCCCGGGACGGCCCGGCAGAGCATCACCACCCTTTAACGACACGTCCCGTGAGGCGTGGAAGGGAGACGCATGACCACCCCGCACGACACCGACGCCCCTCCGGGTCCGGAGGCCTCGCGCGTCCTGGGCGCCGAGGAGATCCGCCGCGCCCTCACCCGGATCGCGCACGAGATCCTCGAGAGCGGCCACGGCGCGGACGACCTCGTCCTCCTCGGCATCCCGCATCGCGGCGTGCCGCTCGCCCATCGGCTCGCCGAGCGCATCGCCCGCTCCGAGGGCGGGGAGCGTCCCCTCGAGGACCTCGTCGGCAGCCTCGACATCACCATGTACCGCGATGACCTGCGCACCCAGCGCACTCGGGTCCCCGGTCCCACGCGGATCCCGAAGGGCGGTATCGACGGGCGCACCGTCGTCCTGGTCGACGACGTGCTCTACTCGGGCCGCACCGTCCGCGCCGCCCTCGACGCCCTCGGGGCCATCGGCCGGCCCGCCGCCGTGCGCCTCGCCGTCCTCGTGGACCGCGGCCACCGGCAGCTCCCCATCCGCGCCGACCACGTCGGCAAGAACCTGCCCACCGCGCGCAGCGAGCGGGTCCACGTGCAGCTCGCCGAGACCGACGGGATCGACGCGGTCGACATCGTCCGTCCCGCGGCACCCCCGGGGGAGGCGCGCGCATGAGGCACGTCATCTCCATCGCGGACCTCGACCGCACCGAAGCCCTCGACCTGCTCGCCACCGCCGAGCACATGGCCGAGACCCAGTCCCGGCAGATCCGCAAGCTGCCCACGCTCGTGGGCACCACGGTCGTGAACCTCTTCTTCGAGGACTCGACCCGCACCCGGATCAGCTTCGAGGCGGCCGCGAAGCGGCTCTCCGCGGACGTCATCAACTTCTCCGCCAAGGGCTCGAGCCTGTCCAAGGGGGAGTCGCTCAAGGACACCGCGCTGACCCTCCAGGCGATGGGGGCCGACGCCGTCGTGGTCCGCTCGGCCTCCTCGGGCGCGGCGCACCAGCTCGCCCACGCCGGCTGGATCGACCAGCCGATCGTCAACGCGGGGGACGGCGCCCACGAGCATCCCACCCAGGCGCTGCTCGACGCCTTCACCCTGCGCCGCCACCTCCGCCCCGGTGATCCCCGGGCGGACCTCGCGGGCCTGCACGTGGTCATCGTCGGCGACATCCTCCACTCGCGGGTGGCCCGCTCGAACGTGCTGCTGCTGACCCTGCTCGGGGCCCGGGTGACCCTCGTCGCCCCGCCCGCGCTGGTCCCCGTCGGCGCGGGCGCCTGGCCCTGCGAGATCACCTACGACCTCGACGCGGCGCTGGCCACCGGGCCCGATGCCGTGATGATGCTCCGCGTCCAGCGGGAGCGGATGGTCGGCGGCGGCTTCTTCCCCACCGAGGGGGAGTACGCCCGCCGCTACGGGCTCACCACGGCCCGCGCCGCCGCGCTGCCCGAGCACTCCCTCGTGCTCCACCCCGGGCCGATGAACCGCGGCTTCGAGATCGCGGGGGACGTGGCCGACGGACCCCGCAGCGTCATCGTCGAACAGGTCGCCTCGGGCGTGTTCGTGCGGATGGCGGTCCTGTACCACCTGCTCGCCACCGACACCCGGGAGGACGCCCGATGAACGCCGCCGTCTCCACCACCACTGCCGTGCCCGTCGTGCTGATCCGGGGCGGCCGCCCCTACGGCGAGGACGTCGCCGACCTCCTCCTCGAGGGCGGGGAGATCACCGCCGTCGGAGCGGACCTGGAAGCGCCCGCGGACGCCGAGGTGGTCGACGCCGACGGCTGCATCGTGCTGCCCGGTCTGGTCGACCTCCACACCCACCTGCGCGAGCCCGGCGGTGAGGAGGCCGAGACCGTCGAGACCGGCACCCGCGCCGCGGCCCGCGGCGGATACACCGCCGTGCACGCGATGGCCAACACGACCCCCACCGCGGACACCGCCGGCGTGGTCGAGCAGGTCGCGAGCCAGGGCGAGACGGCCGGATGGTGCACCGTCCGGCCCGTCGGCGCCGTCACCGTCGGCCTGCAGGGCGAACGCCTCGCCGAGCTGGACGCGATGGCCTCCTCCCGCGCCCGGGTGCGGGTCTTCAGCGACGACGGCAAGTGCGTGCACGACCCGGTGCTGATGCGCCGCGCCCTCGAGTACGTGAAGTCCTTCGACGGAGTCATCGCCCAGCACGCCCAGGACCCGCGGCTCACCGAGGGCGCCCAGATGCACGAAGGCGTCGTCTCTGCGGAGCTCGGCCTCGCGGGCTGGCCGGCGGTCGCCGAGGAGTCGATCATCGCCCGCGACGTGCTGCTCGCCCAGCACGTCGGTTCGCGCCTGCACGTGTGCCACCTGTCGACGGCGGGCAGCGTCGACATCATCCGTTGGGCCAAGCAGCGCGGCATCGAGGTGACCGCCGAGGTCACCCCGCACCACCTGCTCCTCACCGACGAGGAGGTGCGCGGCTTCGACGCGGTCTTCAAGGTGAACCCGCCGCTGCGCACCGCGGCGGACGTCGAGGCGGTGCGGGCGGGGCTCGCCGACGGCACGATCGACATCGTCGCGACCGACCATGCGCCGCACCCGCGGGACGCGAAGGACCGCGAGTGGGACCAGGCCGCGATGGGCATGACCGGGCTCGAGACCGCCCTCTCCCTCGTGCAGGCGACCATGGTCGACGAGGGGCGGCTGAGCTGGCGGGACGTCGCCCGGGTGATGAGCGAGAAGCCCGCCGAGATCGGTCGCGACGAGGACCAGGGCCGACCGCTCGAGCCCGGCTCCCCGGCGCATGTGCTCGTCTGGGACCCGCGCCCCTCGCAGCCCGTCGACCCCGCCGAGCACGCCTCCCGCAGCCGCAACTCCCCGGTCGCGGGGCGCGAGCTGCCGGGCCGCAACCGCCTCACCGTCCACGCCGGACGCATCACCGTCCGCGACGGCGCGCTGGCGGGCGCCTGATGGACCGCCTCGTCCCGGTCCTGCTCCTGGTCCTCGTCTTCCTCCTGCTCCTGGGGCTGATGGTGATCGGCTGGCGCGGACGACGCCGCTCGCAGCAGCATCTCCCGGCGCCCGACAGCCGCGATCTCGCCGCCCTTGGCGAGCAGCGGGCGGCGGGACCCTTCGACGGCGTCTACGTCGACACGGTCCTCGCCGAGCAGCCGCTCGAGCGGGTCGTCGCCCACGGGCTCGGACAGCGCGCCACCGCCTCGGTCGAGGTGGGGGAGCAGGGCACCTGGCACATCCGACGTCAGGGCCTCGCCCCGCTGACCGTGCCCTCCTCCGCCCTCGCCGAGATCACCACGAGCCCCGGCATGGCCGGCAAGTTCGTCGGCGGTGACGGGCTCCTCGTCCTTCGCTGGCGCCTCGGCGACCAGCTCCTCGACACCGGCCTGCGGCTCGCCCGTCGCGCCGACCACGACCTCCTGCTCTCCCGGAAGGAGCACGCATGACCACCGCCACCGCCCCGAGGGACCCCGCGTCCCCGTCCCGCCGCGCCCGTCGCGAGCGCGCCCTGCTGATCCTCGAGGACGGCACCGTGCTGCGCGGCTCCGCCTACGGCGCCCGCGGCGCCCGCCTCGGCGAGGTCGTCTTCTCCACCGGCATGACCGGCTACCAGGAGACCCTCTCGGATCCCTCCTACGCGGGCCAGATCGTGGTCCAGACCGCCCCGCACATCGGCAACACCGGCGCGAACTCCGAGGACATGGAGTCCCGCACCGTGTGGGTGCGCGGCTACGCCGTGCGCGAGGCGAGCCGCCTGGCCTCCAACTTCCGCGCCGAGCAGACCCTCGACGAGCTGCTGGTCGGCGCCGACGTGGTCGGCATCAGCGACATCGACACCCGCATGCTCACCCGCATCCTGCGGGAGACCGGCTCCCTCCGCGGCGGCATCTTCTCGGGCGACGCCCTCGAGGCGGGGGAGGACGCGCTGCTCGCGCAGGTGCGCGCGCAGCCCGAGATGAGCGGATCGAGCTTCGTCGACGAGGTCACGATCGCCCAGCCGATCGTCCTCGAGCCCGAGGGCGAGGCGATCGGCACCATCGCCGCCGTCGACCTCGGCATCAAGGGCGCCTCACCGCGCAGCATGCTGCAGCGCGGCCTCCGCGTGCACCTGCTGCCCGCGAGCACCTCCCTCGAGGACCTGCTCGCGATCCAGCCCGATGCGGTGTTCTTCTCCAACGGCCCCGGCGATCCCGCCGCGGCCGACGCCCAGGTCGAGCTGCTCCGCGGCGTCCTCGACGCGGACCTGCCCTTCTTCGGCATCTGCTTCGGCAACCAGCTGCTGGGCCGCGCCCTCGGCTTCGACACCTACAAGCTGAAGTTCGGCCACCGCGGCATCAACCAGCCCGTGCTCGACCGCGAGACCGGCAAGGTCGAGATCACGGCCCACAACCACGGCTTCGCCGTGGACGTCCCCCTGGAGGGCGAGCACCTCGCCCCGCACGACGGCGGTCGCTATGGCCGCGTGGTCGTCTCCCACGTCGGGCTGAACGACGATGTCGTCGAGGGGCTGCGCTGCCTCGACCGCCCCGTCTTCTCGGTCCAGTACCACCCCGAGGCGGCCGGCGGCCCGCACGACGCCTCGTACCTCTTCGACCGCCTCGCCGACCTCGTCCGCGAGCGCCGCGCCTCCGCCTCGGCCGCGGATGTCCAGACCTCGCAGAAGGAGTCCTGATGCCCCGCCGCACAGACATCCAGTCCGTCCTCGTCATCGGCTCCGGCCCGATCGTCATCGGCCAGGCCGCGGAGTTCGACTACTCCGGCACCCAGGCCTGCCGCGTGCTGCGCGAGGAGGGCCTCCGGGTCATCCTGGTCAACTCGAACCCGGCCACGATCATGACCGACCCCGAGGTCGCCGACGCGACCTACGTCGAGCCGATCTCCCCGGACATCATCCGCTCGATCATCGCCGCGGAGCGCCCCGACGCGATCCTGCCGACCCTCGGCGGCCAGACCGCCCTCAACGCCGCGATCGCGCTGGCCGAGAACGGCACCCTCGAGGAGTTCGGCGTCGAGATGATCGGCGCGAGCCTCGACGCGATCCAGAAGGCCGAGGACCGTCAGAAGTTCAAGGAGGTCGTCGAGCGGGTGGGCGGCGAGTCCGCGCGCTCGCGGATCTGCCACACCATGGACGAGCTGCTCGAGGCCGCCGAGGAGCTCGGCTACCCGATGGTGGTGCGCCCCAGCTTCACCATGGGCGGGCTCGGCTCCGGCATGGCCTACGACGAGGCGGACCTGCGCCGGATCGGCGGCGACGGGCTCCACTACTCGCCGACCACCGAGGTGCTCCTGGAGGAGTCGATCCTCGGCTGGAAGGAGTTCGAGCTCGAGCTGATGCGCGACCGCAACGACAACTGCGTGGTGGTCTGCTCGATCGAGAACGTCGACCCCGTCGGCGTGCACACCGGCGACTCGGTGACCGTGGCGCCCGCCCTGACCCTCACCGACGTGGAGCTGCAGCACCTGCGCGACCTCGGCATCGGCATCATCCGCGAGGTCGGGGTCGACACGGGCGGCTGCAACGTCCAGTTCGCGACCCACCCCGAGACCGGCCGCGTCGTGGTCATCGAGATGAACCCGCGCGTGTCCCGCTCCTCGGCGCTCGCCTCGAAGGCGACCGGGTTCCCGATCGCGAAGATCGCCGCGCGCCTCGCGATCGGCTACACACTCGACGAGATCCGCAACGACATCACCGGCACCACCCCCGCGAGCTTCGAGCCCGCGCTGGACTACGTGGTCGTCAAGGTGCCGCGCTTCGCCTTCGAGAAGTTCCCGGCCGCCGACCCGACCCTCACCACCACCATGAAGTCGGTGGGCGAGGCGATGGCCATGGGACGCAGCTTCACCGAGGCGCTCGGCAAGGCCCAGCGCTCCCTCGACGTGAAGACCGCGGTGCCCTCCTACCTCGGGGAGCCGCCCGCCCCCGCCGAGGTCGCCGAGCTGATCGACGCCTCCCGCACCCCGACCGACGGACGTCTCGTGGCGATCGCCCGCGTGCTGTGGTCCGCGGCCGAGGGGATCCTCGATCCCGAGGAGACGCTGGACCGTCTCGTGGAGGCCACCGCGATCGACCGCTGGTTCCTCGATCAGATGCTGCAGGTCGCCGAGCTGGCGGCCGAGATCCGCTCCTCCTCCGTGCTCGACGCGGAGCTGCTGGCCCTCGCCAAGCGCCGCGGCCTGAGCGACGACCAGATCGGCCAGCTGCGCGGACAGAGCGGGGACGTCATCAAGGGGGTCCGCGAGGCGCTCGGGATCAACCCGGTCTACAAGACCGTCGACACCTGCGCGGCCGAGTTCGCCTCCCGCACCCCGTACCACTACTCGACCTACGATCAGGAGACCGAGGTCGAGCCGCGCGAACGTCCGGCCGTGCTGATCCTCGGATCGGGCCCGAACCGCATCGGCCAGGGCATCGAGTTCGACTACTCGTGCGTGCACGCCGCGATCGCGCTCGGCGATCGCGACCTGCCCGGCGGCGGCTACGAGACCGTGATGGTCAACTGCAACCCGGAGACGGTCTCGACCGACTACGACATCGCCGATCGCCTCTACTTCGAGCCACTCACCTTCGAGGACGTGGTCGAGGTGTACGAGGCGGAGAAGGCCGCCGGCCCCGTCGCGGGCGTCATCGTGCAGCTCGGCGGGCAGACCCCGCTGGCCCTCGCCCGCCGCCTCGAGGCCGCGGGCCTGCCGATCATCGGCACCAGCCCCGCCGCGATCGACCTCGCCGAGGACCGCGGTCACTTCGGTGCCGTCCTCGCCGAGGCCGAGCTGCCCGCCCCGCCCTACGGCACCGCCTGGGGCCTCGCCGACGCGATCGAGGTCGCCGAGGAGGTGGGCTACCCCGTGCTGGTCCGCCCCAGCTACGTGCTCGGCGGTCGCGGCATGGAGATCGTCTACGACCAGGACGGCCTCGTGGACTACGTGAGCCGGAACCTGCCCGAGGGCGGCCGTGCGGAGGCCCCGATCCTGCTGGACAGCTTCCTGGACACCGCGATCGAGATCGACGTGGACGCCCTGTACGACGGCGAGGAGCTGTACCTCGCCGGGATCATGGAGCACATCGAGGAGGCCGGGGTGCACTCGGGCGACTCGGCCTGCACCCTGCCCCCGGTGTCCCTCGGCGACGAGGTGCTCGAGCGCATCCGCACCTCGACCCTCGCGATCGCCGCCGGCGTGGGCGTGCGCGGCCTGCTCAACGTGCAGTACGCCCTCTCGCAGGGCATCCTCTACGTCCTCGAGGCGAACCCGCGCGCCTCCCGCACCGTCCCCTTCGTCGCGAAGGCCACCGGGGTGCGCCTCGCCCAGGCCGCGGCCCGGGTGATGGCGGGGGAGACGATCGCCGGGCTGCGCACCGCGGGCGTGCTGCCCGAGGGCGACGGCGCCGACCTGCCCGACGACGCCCCGATCGCGGTCAAGGAGGCCGTGATGCCCTTCAAGCGCTTCCGTACCCGCGAGGGTCGCGCCGTCGACTCGGTGCTCGGCCCCGAGATGCGCTCCACGGGCGAGGTGATGGGCCTGGACGCGACCTTCCCGCTGGCGTTCGCGAAGTCGCAGCTGGCGATCTCCGGCACCGGCCTGCCGACCTCCGGCGCCGTCTTCGTCTCGGTCGCCGACCGCGACAAGCGCGCCCTCGCCCTGCCGGCCGCCCGTCTCGCCGCGCTCGGCTTCGAGATCCTCACCACCGCCGGCACCGGCCGGGTGCTGCGTCGCAGCGGCATCCCCTGCCGCGTGCTGCGCAAGGCCTCGGAGAGCGGCGAGGACGCGAGCGTGATCGAACTGATCGAGTCCGGGGAGGTGGCGCTCGTGCTGAACACCCCCTCGGGCTCCAACGCGCGAGTCGACGGCTACGCCATCCGCGCGGCCGCGACCAGCATGGACGTCCCGCTCGTGACGACCCTCCAGGAGTTCCAGGCCGCCGTCCAGGCGATCGAGGCCCGCCCGGAGGAGCCGTTCAGCGTCGGCAGCCTGCAGGCGCACACTCGACGGCTCGTCGAGGCGCGCGCCGCGGCGGTGACGGCATGAGCGGGCGCACCGTCCCGAGCCCGACGGGCGGGGCCTTCGGCGCCCGCCTGCAGCGGGCCGTGGCCGAGCACGGGCCGCTCCTGGCCGGCGTCGACCCGCACGCCGCGCTGCTCGAGGCCTGGGGACTCCCCGACTCGGCCGAGGGCGTGCGCGAGTTCTCCCGCGCGGTGCTCGCGGCGACCGCGGGACGGGTCGCGGCGATCAAGCCGCAGTCGGCCTTCTACGAGCGTCACGGCTCGGCCGGGATCGCGGCCCTCGAGGAGCTCCTCGCCGGGGCTCGCGAGCAGGGTCTGCTGACCATCCTCGACGTCAAGCGCGGCGACATCGGCTCGACCATGGACGCCTACGCCGAGGCGTTCCTCCGGCCCGGCGCGCCGCTCGAGGCCGATGCGATCACCGCGAGCCCGTATCTCGGGGCGGAGTCCCTCGACCCCGCCGTGGACCTCGCCCTCGAGCACGGCAAGGGCGTCTTCGTCCTCTCCCTGACCTCCAACCCGAGCGGCCCGCAGGTGCAGCACGCGGTGGACGAGCAGGGCAGGCCGGTGGCGCTGACCATGGCGCGACACGCCGAGGCGCGCGGAGGCGGCGACGACTCGACCTGGGGCTCCCTGGGCCTCGTCGTCGGGGCGACGGTGGGCGACGCCTATCGCCGGCTCGGGATCGACACGGCCGCGCCGCACGTCCCGCTGCTCGCCCCCGGCTTCGGAGCCCAGGGGGCAGGACCCGCAGAGCTCGCCGAGGTCTTCGGTGAATCCGCAGGTCAAGTGCTGGTCTCGGTGTCCCGTGCGCTGCTCGCAGCCGGCCCGGACGTGGCCGCGCTCGAGCAGCGCCTGGCCGCGCTGCGCGCCGAGTACTCCTGAGCCCCGCGGCGGCCCCGCCTCCCGCGGCCCCTCCCCGGACCGGGGGAGGAGCCGACGGGGCCGGGCCGCAAGCCTCTGATCTGCGACACCTTTGCCGATGAGTGTGCCTCGCCACGTCCGAGGGGTTACAGTCTTCCCACGTGCGGGGTCCTCTCGGATCCCGCTCCTCACCAGCGACAGAACAAGAGGTAAGAACAGTGGCTCTCCCTCCCCTCACTCCTGAGCAGCGGGCCGATGCCCTGAAGAAGGCCGCCGAGGCCCGCCGCGAGCGCGCCGCGATCAAGGCCCGTCTCAAGGACAGCGCCGGCCGTCGCGGCGAGGAGATCACGAAGGTCCTGGCCGAGGCCGAGACCAACGAGATCGTCGGCCGCCTGCGCGTCTCCGCGCTCCTGGAGGCCCTTCCGGGCGTCGGCAAGGTCAAGGCACAGCAGATCATGGAGGAGATCGGCATCTCCCCCTCCCGCAAGATCCGGGGCCTCGGCTCCCATCAGGCGGAGAAGCTCGTCGCGCACTTCTCCGAGTGACGACCTCCCACGGGGCCGGTGCCGCGTCGGCACCGGCTCCGGTGACGGTCCTCGCCGGCCCCACCGCGGTGGGTAAGGGAACGGTCTCGGCCGCGATCCGCGCCCGCTACCCCGAGATCTGGCTCTCCGTCTCGGCGACCACCCGCGCCCCGCGCCCGGGGGAGGTCGACGGCGTCCACTACCGCTTCGTCAGCGAGGCGGAGTTCTCGCGCCTGATCGAGGACGGGCAGATGCTCGAGTGGGCCGTGGTCCACGGCCGGAACAAGTACGGGACACCGCGCGGTCCGGTCGAGGAGATGGTCGCCGCGGGGCGCCCGGTGCTCCTCGAGATCGACCTCGCCGGTGCCCGGCAGATCCGTGAGACGCTCCCCGAGGCGCACTTCGTCTTTCTCGCGCCGCCCGACTGGGACACGCTCGTGCAGCGTCTCGTCGGGCGCGGCACGGAGGACGAGGAGGAGCGCACCCGGCGCCTCGAGACCGCGAAGGTCGAGCTGGCCGCGGAGAGCGAGTTCGACGTCACCATCGTCAACGACGAGGTGGACCGCGCGGCCGACGAGCTCGCCGCGCTGCTCGGCGTCCGCCGCTGAGCGCGGGAGAGGGCCCCCAGGTTCTCTGCCTTCGCGCTGTTCTCCCCAGTTCTCCACACCGGTGCCGGCGTGCGCGGTCTCACGCGGCCGGTCCCCGGGCGCCCTCGCGCCCCGGGGGGTCCAGGGCGTATCCTGGTCAGTCGCACGCACACTTTCGATGAAGGGACTTCCGTGGCCGGAACCGTCGCCCAGCCCGAGGGCATCACGAACCCGCCGATCGACCGTCTCCTGGAGACCGTCGACTCGAAGTACGCCCTGGTGCTGTACGCCTCCCAGCGCGCCCGCCAGATCAACGCCTACTACTCGCAGCTCTCCGAGGGCCTGCTCGAGTTCGTCGGCCCCCTGGTGGATGTCGACAACCAGGAGAAGCCGCTCTCGATCGCGCTCCGCGAGATCGACGAGGGCCTCCTGACGGTCCGCGAGATCGACGAGGAGGAGTACGCGGCGCAGAACGAGCCCGATCCCAACGCGCCCGCGCCGCTGCTGCTCGGCGACGACGCCCCCGAGATCCCCCCGTCGGATTTCACCTTCTGATCCGTCCACCCCGCCGGGAGCACCGATGAGCAGCGAGCTGCGCACCCTAGAGGGAGCGCGTGTCCTGGTGGGGGTGGGAGGCGGCATCGCCGCGTACAAGACCGCGCACCTGGTGCGCGGTCTCGTCGCATCCGGGGCCTCGGTGCGCGTCGTCCCCACCGAGGCGTCCCTCGCCTTCGTCGGGGCGGCCACCTGGGAGGCGCTCAGCCATCACCCGGTGCTCACCTCGGTCTTCGAGGACGTCGACGAGGTGGCGCACGTCCGCCACGGCCAGCAGGCCGATCTGGTCGTCATCGCCCCCGCGACGGCCGACCTCCTCGCTCGGATGCGGATCGGCCGCGCCGATGACCTGCTGACCGCCTCGCTGCTCGTCACCCGCGCCCCGGTCGTGGTCGCCCCGGCGATGCACACCGAGATGTGGGAGCACCCCAGCACCCGCGAGAACGTCGCGGTCCTGCGCGAACGGGGCCTGGTCGTGCTCGAGCCCGCCGTCGGCCGGCTCACCGGGCCGGACTCGGGCCCGGGCCGCCTCCCCGAACCGGAGGCGATCTTCGAGGCGGCCCGCGCGGCGATCGCCGCGCCCCGCACGGCCGACGGCGCCGTCCGCCGCGACCTCGTCGGCCGCGAGCTGCTGATCAGCGCGGGCGGGACCCGCGAGAGGCTCGACCCGGTGCGCTATCTCGCCAACCACTCCTCGGGGAAGCAGGGCTGGGCCCTCGCCCACGCCGCCCTCGTGCGCGGTGCCCGGGTCCACCTCGCCGCCGCGAACGTCGCGCTCGACACGCCGCCGGGCGCCGCGCGGACCGACGTGGGCGACGCCGCCGAGCTCGCCGCGACGATCGCCGCGCACCGCTGCTCCGTCGACGCGCTCGTGATGGCGGCCGCCGTCGCCGACTTCACCGCCGCGGAACCCGCGGGCCACAAGATCAAGAAGGACGAGTCCTCAGCGGACTCGGTGCCGGTGATCTCCCTGCGCCGCACCGAGGACGTGCTGCGCAGCAGCGTGCTGGCCCGCGGGGACGCGCAGCGGCCGGTGATCGTGGGCTTCGCCGCCGAGACCGGCGGGGAGGGGGCCAGCGCCCTCGAGCTCGCCCGCGCGAAGGCGCGCCGCAAGGGCGCCGACCTGCTGGTCTTCAACGACATCACCACGGGCGTCTTCGGCGCCGACGAGAACGCGGTGCGGATCCTGGACGCCGAGGGCTCCGACCGTGCCGCGGCCGCCGGCTCGAAGACCGCCGTCGCCCACGCCGTGCTCGATGAGCTCGTCGGTCTGCTCGCCGACGTATCCTCGACCCCATGACCTCGAGCGAGCTGCGCACCTTCACGTCCGAATCGGTCACCGAGGGGCATCCCGACAAGATCTGCGACCAGATCTCCGACGCCATCCTCGACGACCTCCTCGCCCAGGACCCCGGAGCCCGGGTCGCCGTCGAGACCATGGTCACCACCGGACTGGTGCACGTCGCGGGCGAAGTCCGCACGAGCGGCTACAGCGACGTCTCCACGATCGTGCGCGACGTGATCCGCGAGATCGGCTACGACTCCTCGGAGAAGGGCTTCGACGCCGACTCCTGCGGCGTCGAGGTCTCGATCGGTGCGCAGTCCCCGGACATCGCCGCGGGGGTCGACGACTCCTTCGAGTCCCGCTCCGGCACCGGCGACCTCGAGGACTTCGCCCGCCTCGGTGCGGGCGACCAGGGACTGATGTTCGGCTACGCGTGCCGGGACACCGCCGAGCTGATGCCGCTGCCGATCCACAGCGCGCACCGCCTCACCCAGAACCTCGCCCGCGCCCGTCGCGACGGCGTGCTGCCGTACCTGCGCCCGGACGGCAAGACCCAGGTCTCGATCGGTTACGACGAGTCCGGTGTCGCCCGGTCCGTCGAGGCGGTCGTCGTCTCGACGCAGCACAGCGCCGACGTCGACCTCGTCTCGCAGCTCGCCCCCGCCATCGACCGCGTGGTCATCGCCCCGGTCCTCGAGGACCTCGCCGCCCAGGGCCTGGACATCTCAGGGGTGGTCAAGCACATCAACCCCTCGGGCCGCTTCGTGCTCGGCGGCCCCAAGGGTGATGCCGGCCTCACCGGCCGCAAGATCATCGTCGACACCTACGGCGGCATGGCCCGCCACGGCGGCGGAGCCTTCTCCGGCAAGGACCCCAGCAAGGTCGACCGCTCCGGCGCCTATGCGATGCGCTGGGTCGCGAAGACCATCGTCGCGGCGGGCCTCGCCGACCGCTGCGAGGTGCAGGTCGCCTACGCCATCGGCGTCGCGGAGCCGGTCGGCCTGTACGTCGAGACCTTCGGCACCGGGAAGGCCCCCGCGCACCAGATCGCCGCCGCCGTGCGGAAGGTGTTCGACCTCCGCCCTGCGGCGCTCATCCACGAGCTCGACCTGCTGCGTCCGATCTACTCCCTGACCTCGGTGCACGGCCACTTCGGCCGGGAGCTGCCCGAGTTCACCTGGGAGCGCACGGATCGCGCCGAGGAGCTGGAGCGCGCCCTGTGAACGTCCCCTCACCGCTGCCCGCCGAGCTCGCCGCGCGCCTCAAGCGCGACGGCGCCGGCCTGATCACCGCCGTCGTCCAGGACGCCTCGACCGAGCAGGTGCTCATGGTCGGCTGGATGGACGACGAGGCGCTGCACCGCACCCTGACCACCGGCCGCGCCACCTACTGGTCCCGCTCCCGGGGCGAGTACTGGCGCAAGGGCGACACCAGCGGCCACGTCCAGTGGGTGCGATCGGTCGCCCTGGACTGCGACGGCGACACCCTCCTGGTGCGGGTGGACCAGGTCGGTGCGGCCTGCCATCGCGGCACCATTACGTGCTTCGACGGCACGGACCTCGGAGCCGTCGTGCTCGACGCCGCGGAGCGCACCGCATGAGCGCGCCGTTCAGCGGGCCCGATTCCGGGACCCCCGAGGTGACAGGGGCCGATGCGGGGATCACCGCCTATCCCGAGCTCGTCGGAGGGCTCGAGGGGGACGCCCTGGGTCGCGTGGTCCCCGACCGCGAGACCTTCCGCGCCCTCGCCTCCCGGCAGCGCGTCGTGCCCGTGAGCGTGCGCCTGCTCGTGGACGAGGACACCCCCGTCTCCCTCTACCGTCGGCTCACCGACGCCGGGGACGGCCGCGGCACCTTCCTCCTCGAGTCGGCCGGCGAGGGCGGCGACAGCCGCTACTCGATCATCGGCACGCGGGCGCGGGCCGTGCTCACCGAACGGGAAGGTCGCGCCCACTGGATCGGTGACGTGCCCGCCGGGGTGCCCGTCGACGGCAGCCCCGTCGAGGCGCTCCGCGCGGTCACCGAGGCCTTCCGCGCCGCCCGGCAGCCCCATCTCCCGCCCTTCTCCGGAGGGATGGTGGGCTTCGTCGCCTACGACGCGGTCCGCCACTGGGAGAAGCTCCCGGATGCCCCGCCGGACGAGATCGACATCCCCGACCTCTCCATGCTCCTCGCCCAGGACGTCGCCGTGCACGATGCGCACGACGCGACGGTGGTCCTGGTGGCGAACGCCCTGAACCTGAACGCGACCGACGAAGGCGTCGACGCCGCCTATGACGACGCCCTCGCGCGTCTGGAGACGATGCGGGAGGCCCTGCGCCGCCCGCTCACCACGAGCGCCATGGTGTACGAGACGGTGCGGGACGCCGAGCCGAAGGCCCGCACCGCCCAGCTCGAGTACGAGGCCGCGGTGCGCGAGGCCGTCGCCGACATCGTCGACGGCGAGATCTTCCAGGTCGTCCCCTCGCAGCGGTTCTCCCTGCCCACGGCGGCGGATCCGCTCGACGTGTACCGGGTGCTGCGACGGATGAACCCGAGCCCCTACATGTACCTGCTGCGCACCACCGACGCCGAGGGCCGCGCGATCGACGTGGTCGGCGCGAGCCCCGAGTCGCTCGTGACCGTGCGCGGTCGCACGGCGACGACCCACCCGATCGCCGGCTCGCGGCCGCGCGGCGCGACCCCTGAGGAGGACGAGCGCCTCGCCGAGGAGCTCCTCGGCGATCCGAAGGAGCGCTCCGAGCACCTCATGCTCGTCGACCTCGCCCGCAACGACCTGCAGAAGTTCTGCGATCCGGGGACCGTCGTGGTGCGCGACTTCATGCACATCGAGCGCTTCTCGCACATCCAGCACATCGTCTCGACCGTGACCGGGAGGATCCGCGAGGGGGCCCTCGCCTACGACGCGCTGCGGGCGACCTTCCCCGCGGGGACCCTCTCGGGGGCTCCGAAGCCGTCCGCGATGCGGATCATCGACCGCCTCGAGCCGGTGCGCCGCGGCGTCTACGGCGGGACGGTCGGCTACATCGACTTCGCCGGCGACATGGACATGGCCATCGCCATCCGCACCGCGGTGCTGGTCGACGGCGACGCCCATGTGCAGGCGGGCGGGGGAGTGGTCGCGGACTCGCAGCCCACGATGGAGCATCGCGAGACCCAGTCCAAGGCGGCCGCTGCCCTGCGCGCCGTCGCCTCGGCCGACACCCTGCGCGGCGCATGAGCGAGCGGACGGGCGATGACCCCGCCGTGGACCAGCCGGGCGCGGACGAGCAGTCGGAGGGCGCGGCGGCCGCCGCCCGCCCGACGCGCCGTACCGCGGTGCTGCTCGGGGTGGCCGCCTCCGGCCTGCTGCTCGGCGTGACCCGTCTGACGTGGGTGGACGCCCTCGCCGCGAACCTCACGGGGACCGCCCAGGCCCTCGAGGTCGGCGGCTCCGACGCCGCGCCCGCCGTGGTCGCGCTCGCGGTCGTCGCCCTCGCGGCCTCGCTCGCGACCTCCCTGTCCTCGAGCTGGGTGCGCTTCGTCACCGGTCCGGTGCTGATGTTCGCCGGCATCGCGGCGGGCGCGGCGGCGTTCGGCCCGCTCCGCGATCCGGTCTCCGCCGCGCGCGGCACGGTCGCCGAGGCCACCGGGGTGGTGGGCGGCACGATCGAGGCCGAGGCCACCCTGTGGCCGTGGCTCACCGTCGTCCCGGCCCTGCTGCTGGTCCTCGTCGGCGCCGCCACGGTGCTCGTGGGCGGGCGCTGGCCGCGGCGCAGCCGGTATCGCAGCGCGGCGGCCGCCGTGGCCGTCGACGTCGATCCGCAGGCGGATCCGGCCGCCGCCTGGGACGCGCTGACCCGCGGCGAGGACCCGACCGAGCAGACGGAGCCCGCCGAGGCTGCGGAGGCATCGGAGGCCGCCGACCGGACCGGCTCCGGGGACTGAGCGCCTCGCCGGGTGGAGACCCTGCTCGTGGCACAATGAGTGCCGATCAGGCCACCGACCGGAGAAGGACCATGACCAAGACCTACACCGTGCCCCCGCAGCCGCACCACAACGAGGGCAAGACCGTGGCCGCCTGGACGATGAACATGGGCATCGTGATCGGCTCGGTGGTTCTGGCCCTGGGCATGATCCTCCCGGATGCCGCCGCGCAGCCGCAGCTGTCGATCCTGGTGTGGATCGGCGCCGGCCTCGTCGTGCTCGCCATCCTCGCGGGCGTCGGCCTGTCGCTGGCCGGGCTCGGCCAGCCGCGCCGCGCCGCCGCCGAGTCCGAGGCGCGGTGACCGCCGCGGCGTCGGAGCAGCACGGCCAGCCCGTGCCGCACCGCGCCGCCGCAGATCACGGCCCCGTCGGCCGCGAGGACGGCACGACCCCCGGCGTCCGCGGTCCGCGCGCCCTGCTGCTGCCGCTCGGCATCGGGCTGGGAGGACTCGCCCTCGCCCTCGGCGTGCAGCTCGTGTTCGATCCCTTCCGCACCGATGTGCCGCTGTGCATCGTGTACCACCTGACCGGGCTGCACTGCCCCGGCTGTGGGGCGACCCGCGCTGTCCACGCCCTGCTCGACGGCGATCCGCTGCTGGCCCTGCGCAACAACGCCCCCGTCGTGCTGGCCCTGCCCGTCGTGGCCCTCGGCCTGCTCGCCTGGGCCGTCCGCCGGGTGCAGGGACGGACCCTCGCCTGGCGCCCCCCGATGCCGCTGCTCCTCAGCGCGCTCGCCCTGCTCGCGCTGTACACCGTGGCGCGGAACCTGCCGCTGTTCTGGTTCCTCGCCCCGACGTCCCTCGTCGGCGCCTGACCCGCGCCGACCGTGACGGGCGCCGGCCCCGCCGCCCCGTCCCCACCGCCCAGGAGGCCTCCGTGACCACCACCGGAACCGTTCTCGACGAGATCATCGCGGGCGTGCGCGAGGACCTCGCGCCGCGCCGTCAGGCGGTGCCCGCGGAGGAGATCGCCCGACGGGCGCGCGCCGCCTCCCCCGCCCGCGACGCACGCGCCGCCCTCGAGGGCGATGGCACCACCCTCGGCCTCATCGCCGAGGTCAAGCGCGCCAGCCCCTCCAAGGGGGAACTCGCGGAGATCCCTGAGCCCGCCGTGCTCGCCGCCGCCTACGCCGGCTCCGGCGCCTCGGCGATCAGCGTCCTCACCGAACAGCGCCGCTTCCGCGGCACCCTCGCCGACCTCGACGCGGTGCGCGAGCGGGTGGACGTCCCGGTGCTGCGCAAGGACTTCGTCGTCGACCCGTACCAGGTCTTCGAGGCGCGCGCCCACGGCGCGGACCTGGTGCTGCTCATCGTCGCGGCGCTCGAGGACGGCCTCCTGCGCGAGCTGCACGACCTCACCACCGCCCTCGGCATGCAGGCGCTCGTCGAGACCCACACCGAGGAGGAGCTGGACAGGGCCCTCGCTCTCGGCGCCGATCTCATCGGCGTGAACGCCCGCAACCTCAAGACCCTCGACGTGGACCTCACGCGGGCCGCCGAGCTGATCGGCCGGATCCCCGCGGGCCCGCTCGCGATCGGGGAGTCCGCGGTGGCGAGCGTCGCGGACGTCGAGGCCTATGCCGCCGCCGGGGCCGATGCCGTCCTGGTCGGCGAGGCCCTCGTCACCTCCGGCGACCCGGCCGCCGCCGTCGCCTCGTTCCGTCGCGTGCCCCGCCGCGGCCGTCCCCAGACCGAAGGAGCTCCGGCATGAGCACCCCCGCATCGCCCCTGCCCGTCCCCGACATGGACCGGCCCGACGGAGAGCTCCGCTCGGAGGCCGGGCCCTACTTCGGCGACTTCGGCGGCAGGTTCCTGCCCGAGGCCCTCGTCCCCGCCCTCGACGAGCTGAACGAGGTCTACCAGAAGGCGATCCTCGACCCCGAGTTCGTGGCCGAGCTGCGTCGCCTCGCCGCCGAGTACACCGGGCGCCCCTCGCTGCTGAGCGAGGCGCCCCGCTTCTCCCGTCTCGCGGGAGGTGCCCGGATCCTGCTCAAGCGCGAGGACCTCAACCACACCGGCTCGCACAAGATCAACAACGTGCTCGGCCAGGCGCTCCTGACCCGGCGCATGGGCAAGACCCGGCTGATCGCCGAGACCGGCGCCGGCCAGCACGGCGTCGCGACCGCGACCGCCGCCGCCCTGTTCGGCCTGGACTGCACGATCTACATGGGGGAGGAGGACACCGAGCGGCAGGCCCTGAACGTCGCCCGGATGCGCCTGCTCGGTGCGGACGTCGTCGCCGTCTCCCAGGGATCCCGCACCCTCAAGGACGCCATCAACGAGGCCTTCCGCGACTGGGTCGCGAACGTGGAGACCACCCATTACCTGCTGGGCACGGTCGCGGGGCCCCACCCGTTCCCGGTGATGGTGCGCGACTTCCACCGCATCATCGGCGAGGAGGCCCGTGCCCAGGTCCTCGACCGTACCGGCCGTCTGCCCGATGCGGTCGTCGCCTGCGTGGGCGGCGGCTCGAACGCGATGGGCATCTTCCACGCCTTCCTCGACGACACCGACCCGCTGGTCCGCCTCGTCGGATGCGAGGCCGGGGGAGACGGGATCTCCTCGGGACGGCACTCGGCGACCATCGGCGGCGGCAGCCCCGGGGTGCTCCACGGTGCCCGCTCCTTCGTGATGCAGGACGAGGACGGCCAGACCATCCCCTCCCACTCGGTCTCCGCGGGGCTCGATTACCCGAGCGTCGGCCCGGAGCACGCCTGGCTCGCAGATATCCGTCGCGCCGAGTACCGGGCGATCGACGACGGTCCCGCGATGGACGCCTTCGCGCTGCTGTCCATGACCGAGGGGATCATGCCCGCCATCGAGTCGGCGCACGCCCTCGCCGGGGCCCTCGAGCTCGGCCGCGAGCTGGGGGAGGACGCCGTGATCCTGGTGAGCCTCTCGGGCCGCGGGGACAAGGACGTCGACACCGCCTCGCGGTGGTTCGGCCTCGTCGGCGGGGACGAGGACGCCGTCAGCGGGGACCTCTCGGCGCTGCGCGCCATGGCCCGGGGCACCCTCGCCGCCACCGACACCCCGGAGGAGATCCGATGAGCACCCCCGACACCGGCCGGCTCCGCTCCGGTGACGCCCTGGACCGGGCCCGCGGCGAGGGCCGCGCGGCCCTCATCGGCTACCTCCCCGTCGGCTACCCGGACCTCGACCGCTCGGTCGAGGCGGCGAAGGTCCTCATCGACCACGGCGCCGACATGATCGAGCTGGGCCTTCCCTACTCGGACCCGGTCATGGACGGCCCCGTCATCCAGCGGGCGGCCGGCGCGGCCCTCGCCGGCGGGGTCCGCACCCGGCACGTCCTCGAGGCCGTGGAGCGGCTCTCGGGCCGCGGGGCCGCGATCCTCGTCATGTCCTACTGGAACCCCGTGCTCGCCTACGGGCCGAACGCCTTCGCACGGGATCTCGCCGCCGCCGGTGGTGCCGGGGTGATCACCCCGGACCTCATCCCCGACGAGGGCGCCGACTGGATCGCCGCCTCGGACGAGCATGCCGTCGACCGTGTGTTCCTGGTCGCTCCGAGCTCGCCGGCGGACCGGCTCTCCTATGTGGTCTCGCACACACGCGGATTCGTCTACGCGGCCAGCACGATGGGTGTCACCGGCACCCGGGCGAGCGTCTCCACGGCCACCGAGGGCCTGGTGGAGCGCACCCGGGCGGCGGGCGCGCGGAACGTCTGCGTGGGTCTGGGCGTCTCAAACGGTGAGCAGGCCGCGCAGGTCGGCGCGTACGCTGATGGAGTGATCGTCGGGTCCGCCTTCGTGCGGGCTCTCCTGGACCACGAAGGCGATGACGCGGCGGCCCGCACCGCGCTCTCCGCGGTGGCCGATGATCTCCGCGCCGGCGTCGAGCGGGCCCAGCGTCCCCAGTGACGAGCCGCCGCCCCTGAGGCGGCGGAGCAGGACCCCGACACCCCGTAACCGGACCGGCCGGGCGCCCCCTCGAGGGCGCGCCCCCGCAGCGCAGAGAGGAGACAGCACCGATGATCCCCAGCTCGCCGATCTCCGCCGTCTCCCTCGGCCCGCTCACCATCCACTTCTACGCCCTGTGCATCCTGGCCGGCATGGGGGTGGCCCTCTGGTGGGGCACGAAGCGCTGGGTCGCCCGCGGCGGCAACGGCGACGACCTCTTCGACATCGCCTTCGCCGGGATCGTCGCGGGGATCATCGGGGCGCGGATCTGGCACGTCCTCACCTCTCCCGCGCCCTTCTTCGGCCCGGGCGGCGACCCCGTCGCCATCCTCTACATCTGGCAGGGCGGCCTCGCGATCTATGGCGGCATCGCCGGCGGCGCCGTGGCCGTGTGGTTCATGGCCCGCCTCAAGGGCGTCTCCTTCACCGCTCTCGCGGACACCCTCGCCCCCACCCTGATGGTTGCCCAGGCGATCGGCCGCTTCGGCAACTGGTTCAACCAGGAGCTGTACGGGCCGGCCACCGACGTCCCCTGGGCATGGACGGTCACCTGCGTGACCAACGGCGAGACCATCCCCGGCTGCGTGCCGGGCACCTACCACCCGACCTTCCTCTACGAGCAGCTGTGGAACCTCCTCGGGGTCGTCCTGCTGCTCTGGCTTGCGCGCCGCTTCGACCTCGCGGGCGGCCGCGTCTTCTGGAGCTACGTCGCGATCTACTCGATCGGACGCGCCTGGATCGACGCGATCCGCTCCGAGCCCGTGCTGATGGTCGGCCCGCTGCGCATCCACACCCTGGTCGCGATCGTGATGGCCCTCGTCGGCATCGCCATGGTCGCCCACCTCACCCGCCGCCGGCGCCGCCGCGGGGGAGAGGTCGTCGCCGCTGACGGCTCCTTCGAGCTGCCCGCCCAGACCGAGGGCAACGGCCCCGACGAGGACCACGTCGAGAAGTCCGGCACGCCGCCCTCCGCGGCCGACGACTCCGCTACACCCGGCTCCTAGCTCCAGGGGACCCGTGACCGCCATCGAGCGGCGCACGGCACCGAGGGAGGGGACCCGGGATCCCGTCGACCATCGACGGCCGCCCGGCCGTCGTCCCTGGAAGGGCCCTCCGCATGATCCCCCTCAGCTCCCGCTTCTCCTCCCTCCCCGGCCCGCAGGCCCTGTACCGCCCCGACAGCGAGGTGGACTCGTGCGGCGTCGCGCTCATCGCGACCCTGCGCGGCGAGCCCGGCCACGACATCGTCGAGCACGCCCTCACCGCCCTGCGCAACCTCGAGCACCGCGGCGCGGTCGGCGCCGAGGAGTCCACGGGCGACGGGACCGGCATCATGGTCCAGCTGCCCGACGCCTTCCTCCGCGAGGTCGCCGGGGTCGAGCTGCCCGCGCGCGGGGCCTACGCCGCGGGCACCGCCTTCCTCCCGCGGGAGGAGGCCGAGCGCGAGCAGGCGCTCGCAGCCCTGGAGGAGATCGCCCGAGAGGAGGGCCTCACGGTCCTCGGGCGGCGTCCGCTGCCCACCACCGACGGGCTCGTCGGCCCCTCCGCGGAGGCCGTGCGCCCGGTCATGGAGCAGGTCTTCCTCGCCGACGAGGCGACCGGCCGCACGGGCCTCGACCTCGAGCGGGCCGCCTTCGCGGTGCGACGCCGGGTCGAGCACGCGACGGGCGCCTACTTCCCCTCGCTGTCCACCCGGGTGATGGTCTACAAGGGCATGCTCACCCCCGGACAGCTCGACGAGTTCTACCCGGACCTGCGCGATCCGCGCTTCGCCTCCGAGCTCGCGATCGTCCACTCGCGCTTCTCCACGAACACCTTCCCGGCGTGGCCGCTCGCGCACCCCTTCCGCACCCTGGCCCACAACGGCGAGATCAACACCGTGATCGGCAACCGCAACCGGGTGCGGGCCGCCGAGGGCAGCATGCGCACCGACGTCTTCGGCGAGGACCTCTCGCGGCTCTTCCCGGTGAACACCCCCGGCGCCTCGGACTCCGCGAGCCTCGACGAGGTGCTCGAGCTGCTGCACCTCTCGGGCCGCTCCCTCCCGCACGCGCTGATGATGCTGATCCCCGAGCCCTGGGAGTCCGACGACTCCATGGACGAGGACCTCCGCGCCTTCTACCGCTTCCACTCCGCGCTGCAGGAGCCCTGGGACGGGCCCGCCTCGGTCGTCTTCACCGACGGCACCCAGGTGGGAGCGCGCCTGGACCGCAACGGCCTGCGCCCGCTGCGCTACTGGATCACCGAGGACGACCTCGTGATCCTCGGCTCCGAGACCGGTCTCGTCGACGTGCCGCACAGCGCGATCGCCCGCACCGGCCGCGTCTCCCCGGGCGAGATCTTCCTGCTCGATCTCGCCGAGGGCCGCATCGTCCCGAGCGACGAGCTCAAGCACCAGGTCGCGACCGAGCGCCCCTACGCCAGCTGGGTCAAGCAGCAGACGGTGAAGCTCGCCGATCTCCCCGAGCGCGAGCACGTGACCTACTCGCCCGCCTCCGTGGTGCGGCGCCAGCAGGTGTTCGGCTACACCGAGGAGGAGCTGCGGGTGCTGCTCGCCCCGATGGCGGCCAAGGGCGCCGAGCCCCTCGGCGCCATGGGCACCGACACCCCGATCGCCGCGCTGTCGGACCGCCCCCGGCTCCTGTTCGACTACTTCACGCAGATGTTCGCGCAGGTCACCAATCCGCCGCTGGACTCCCTCCGCGAGGAGATCGTCACCTCGCTGGGCGTGACCATCGGCCGCTCCCGCAACCTGCTGGACGCGACCCCGGAGCACGCGCGCCAGCTGGTGCTCGGCTTCCCGATGCTGGACGACGACGAGCTCGCGAAGATCCTCGCGGTCGACGCGAACCCCGAGACCGCGGACTTCCACGCGGTGCGCCTGCGCGGCCTGTACCCCGTGGCCGGCGGGACCGCCGCCCTCGAGGCGCGGCTCGAGGAGATCTGCGCGGAGGCGGTCGCCGCGATCGACGAGGGCGCGACCTTCCTGGTCCTCTCCGACCGCGACGCCAACCAGGTGCTCGCCCCCATCCCCTCGCTGCTGCTGACCAGCGCCGTCCAGCACCACCTGGTGCGCACGGGCCGCCGCACCGCGGCCGCGCTCGTGGTCGAGGCCGGGGACGTGCGCGAGGTGCACCATGCCGCGCTGCTGATCGGCTACGGCGCGAGCGCCGTCAACCCCTATCTCGCGATCGAGAGCGTCGAGGACCTCGTCCGCCGCGGCGTGGTCTCCGACCTCACCCCGGCCGAGGCCGTGCGCAACCTGCTCACCGCCCTTGGCAAGGGCGTCCTGAAGATCATGTCGAAGATGGGCATCGCGACCGTCGCGTCCTACCGCGGGGCGCAGGTGTTCGAGGCCGTCGGCCTCTCCCAGCACCTGGTCGACACCTGGTTCCCCGGGACCGTCAGCCGCATCGGCGGCATCGACCTCGACGTCATCGCCCAGGAGAACGCGGCCCGCCACGCGCTCGCCCATCCCGTCGACGGCGTCCAGCTGCCGCACCGTCAGCTGCCCGTGGGCGGCGAGTACCAGTGGCGCCGCGAGGGCGAGCCGCACCTGTTCACGCCCGAGACGGTGTTCCGCCTGCAGCACTCCACGCGGAACCGTCAGTACGACGAGTTCCGTCGCTACACCGATGCGGTCGACGAGCAGCACGAGCACCTCATGACCGTGCGCGGCCTGATGCGCCTGCGCACCGAGGACCGCACGCCGATCCCGCTGGACGAGGTGGAGCCGGTCGAGTCGATCACGCGCCGCTTCATGACCGGCGCGATGAGCTACGGCTCGATCTCGCAGGAGGCGCACGAGACCCTCGCGATCGCGATGAACCGTCTCGGCGGCATGTCCAACAGTGGCGAGGGCGGCGAGGATCCGGAGCGGCTGCGCGACCCCGAGCGCAGCAGCGCGATCAAGCAGATCGCCTCGGGCCGCTTCGGCGTCACCAGCGAATACCTGACCTTCGCGAAGGACATCCAGATCAAGATCGCCCAGGGCGCCAAGCCCGGCGAGGGCGGTCAGCTGCCGCCCGAGAAGGTGTACCCGTGGATCGCCCGCACCCGGCACTCGACCCCCGGCATCGGCCTGATCTCCCCGCCGCCGCACCACGACATCTACTCGATCGAGGATCTCGCCCAGCTGATCCACGACGCGAAGTCCGCGAACCCTGCGGCCCGTGTCCACGTGAAGCTGGTCTCGCGCTTCGGCGTGGGCACCGTCGCGGCGGGCGTCTCGAAGTCCCACGCCGACGTCGTGCTCATCTCGGGCCATGACGGCGGCACGGGCGCGAGCCCGCTGAACTCCCTCAAGCACGCCGGCACCCCCTGGGAGCTCGGCCTCGCCGAGACCCAGCAGACCCTGCTGCTGAACGGTCTGCGTGACCGCATCACCGTCCAGGTCGACGGGCAGATGAAGACCGGTCGCGACGTCGTGATCGCCGCGCTGCTCGGCGCGGAGGAGTACGGCTTCGCCTCGGCGCCCCTGGTCGTCACCGGCTGCGTCATGATGCGGGTCTGCCATCTCGACACCTGCCCCGTCGGCGTCGCGACCCAGAACCCCGAGCTGCGGGCCCGGTACGCCGGCAAGGCCGAGCACGTGGTGACCTTCTTCCAGTTCGTGGCCGAGCAGGTGCGCGAGCACCTCGCCGCCCTCGGACTGCGCAGCCTCGACGAGGCCATCGGCCGCACCGACCTCCTCGGCCTGCGGGACGACGCCCCGGCCCTCGGCGCCCTCGGCACCGCGAAGCGCAAGGGGCTCGACCTCTCGGCCATTCTCGAGCCGCCGACGGTCTTCCCCGGCGACCACCCGCAGCGCCGCCGCGGGCAGGACCACCAGCTGGAGAAGGCGGCGGACCATCCGTGGATCGCCGCCGCGGCCCCCGTCCTCGACGGCGCCGAGCCGAGCGTCCGCGTGCAGGGCGAGGTCCGCAACGTGCAGCGCTCGACCGGCACCCTGCTCGGCCACGAGGTCACCCGGCGCACCGACGGCGAGGGCCTCGCCGAGGACTCGATCCTCGTCGAGCTGACCGGCACCGGCGGCCAGTCCTTCGGCGCCTTCCTCCCGCGCGGCGTGACCCTCCACCTCACCGGCGATGCCAACGACTACGTCGGCAAGGGTCTCTCGGGCGGCGTGATCGCGATCGGCCACGGCGCCGGCACGGCACCGTCCCTGACCTCCTCGACGATCGCCGGGAACACCTGCGCCTACGGGGCCACGAGCGGCCGGCTGCTGCTCGCGGGCTCCGCGGGCGAGCGCTTCGGCGTGCGCAACTCCGGCGCGACCCTGGTCGTCGAGGGCATCGGCGACCACGGCGCCGAGTACATGACCGGCGGAGCCGTGCTGATCCTCGGCCCCACGGGCCGCAACCTGGGCGCCGGCATGAGCGGCGGCACCCTGTTCGTCCTCGATCTCGACCCCGCGGACCTGAACCCCAAGGACGCCGCCGGCTTCGAGATCACCCCGGTCCGCGAGGAGCACCGCGAGTTCGTGCTCGAGGCCCTCACCGACCACGCCGAGCGGACGGGGTCCGACCGGGCCGCCGCCCTGCTCGCCGACCCGGCGGAGCTCTTCGACCGCCTCACCGAGGTCGCCCCCCGCGCGTTCCTGCGGATCACCGGCATCCGCGAGGAGGCCGTCGCGCAGGGCGTGGACCCCGACTCCCACGACGTCTGGAACGAGATCATGGAGGCCACCCATGGCTGATCCCCGCGGATTCCTGCGGTACCGCGAGCGCGAGCTCCCCGCCCGTCGGCCGGTGCCCCTGCGCCTGATGGACTGGCGCGAGGTCTACGAGGCCCGCGAGAAGGGCGGCCCCGACGCCCTCAGCGTCGTCTCCCGGCAGGCCGGACGCTGCATGAACTGCGGCATCCCGTTCTGCCACCAGGGCTGCCCGCTCGGCAACCTCATCCCCGAGTGGAACGACCTCGTCTACCGCGACGACTGGCAGCAGGCCTCGGAGCGCCTCCACGCGACCAACAACTTCCCGGAGTTCACCGGCCGCGCCTGCCCCGCCCCGTGCGAGTCGAGCTGCGTGCTGGGGATCAACCAGCCGCCGGTGACCATCAAGAACGTCGAGGTCTCGATCATCGACCGCGCCTTCGAGGAGGGGTGGGTCAAGCCCGTGGAGCCGACCCGGCACACGGGCCGCACCGTGGCCGTCGTCGGGTCCGGGCCCGCTGGCCTCGCGGCCGCGCAGCAGCTCACCCGCGCCGGCCACTCGGTGGTCGTGCTCGAGCGCGACGACCGCCTCGGCGGTCTGCTCCGCTACGGCATCCCCGAGTTCAAGCTCGAGAAGCGCCACGTGGACCGCCGCCTGCAGCAGATGCGCGAGGAGGGCACCCGCTTCCGCACCGGCGTCGACGTCGGCGGGACCGGCGAGAGCGCGCTGAGCGTCGCCGACCTCCGCAGCCGCTTCGACGCGGTGGTCCTCGCGACCGGCGCCTCGACCCCGCGCGACCTCGCGGTTCCGGGCCGCGAGGCGACCGGCATCCATCCCGCCATGGAGTACCTCACCCAGGCCAACCGCCTGGTCGAGGGCGACTGGGTCGAGGACGCGATCTCCGCCGAGGGCAAGGACGTGGTGATCATCGGCGGAGGCGACACCGGAGCCGACTGCCTCGGGACCGCGCTGCGCCAGGGTGCCCGCTCCGTGACCACTCTGGCGATCGGTACCCAGCCGCCGGTAGAGCGCGACGAGAAGCAGCCCTGGCCGGTGCACCCGGTGCTCTTCGAGGTCTCCACGGCGCACGAGGAGGGCGGCGACCGCTCCTACCTCGCCTCGACGACCGGCTTCGAGGTCGACGAGAGCGGCGCGGTCACGGGACTGAAGGTCGCCCGCACCCAGTACCTCGACGGCTCCCGCGTGCCGACCCCCGGCACGGAGACCGTGCTCCCCGCCACCCTCGTGCTCGTCGCGATGGGGTTCACGGGCACCCAGGAAGAGGGCCTGCTGGCCGATCTGGGTGTGGAGATCACCTCACGCGGCAACATCGTGCACGACCAGGACTGGCAGACCTCGGTGCCCGGCGTCTTCACCGCGGGCGACTGCGCCCGAGGCCAGAGCCTCATCGTCTGGGCGATCGCCGAGGGACGTTCCGCCGCCGCGGCCGTCGACCGCCACTTGATGGGCTCGACCTCTCTGCCCGCGCCCGTGGACCCGGGAGAGAAGCCCGTCACAGTGTGAAAGACTGTGCCCAGATCACGCGATGCTGCGGCGCCTCCGGCGGAGCACGTCCTGTGCTCGCCCGAGAAGGCGCCGCGGCCCTTACTCGAACTACAGATGGGTTGACATGCGTAAAGCGAAGATCGTCTGCACACTCGGTCCGGCGACCAACACCTATGAGCAGATCCGGACCCTGATCGATGCAGGCATGAACGTGGCTCGGATGAATCTGAGCCACGGCTCCCACGCCGACCACGAGCAGGTCTACGCGAACATCCGTCGCGCGGCCGACGATCTCGGTCGCAACGTCGCCATCCTGGTCGACCTCCAGGGCCCCAAGATCCGTCTGGGCAAGTTCTCCGACGGGCCGCATCAGCTCGAGGTCGGCGACTCCTTCGTGATCACCACCGAGGACATCGTCGGCACCCGCGAGCGCGTGTCCACTACCTTCAAGGGCCTGCCGGGCGACTGCCGCCCCGGCGACGTGCTCCTGATCGACGACGGCAAGGTCTCGGTGCGCGTCACGGACGTCACCGACACCGATGTCACCACCGTGGTCGAGGTCCCCGGGCCCGTCTCCAACAACAAGGGCATCAACCTGCCCGGCGTCGCCGTGTCCGTTCCCGCCATGAGCGAGAAGGACATCGACGACCTCCGCTGGGGCCTCAAGCTCGGCGCGGACCTCATCGCGCTCTCCTTCGTGCGCGACGCCCACGACATGGACGACGTGCTGCGGATCATGCAGGAGGAGGGGCGCCGCGTTCCCGTCATCGCGAAGATCGAGAAGCCGCAGGCCGTGCGCGCGCTGCGCTCGATCGTCGGCGCCTTCGACGGCATCATGGTCGCCCGCGGCGACCTCGGCGTCGAGCTGCCGCTCGAGCAGGTGCCGCTGGTGCAGAAGCGCGCCATCGAGCTCGCCCGCCGCAACGCGAAGCCCGTCATCGTCGCCACCCAGGTGCTCGAGTCGATGATCGAGAGCCCGCGCCCCACCCGCGCGGAGGCGTCCGACTGCGCGAACGCGATCCTCGACGGCGCCGACGCGGTCATGCTCTCGGGCGAGACCAGCGTGGGCAAGTACCCCTTCGAGGCGGTCCGCACCATGGCCCGCATCGTCACCAACACCGAGGAGAACGGCGCCGACCGCATCCTCCCGCTGGGCACCATCCCGCACACCCGCGGTGGCGCCATCACCCGCGCGGCCGCCGAGATCGGCGATCAGCTCTCCGCGCAGTACCTGGTCACCTTCACCGAGTCCGGCGACACCGCGCGCCGCCTCTCCCGCCTGCGCCCGACCATCCCCCTGCTGGCCCTGACCCCGTACCCCGAGGTCGCCCGCCAGCTGTCCCTGACCTGGGGCATCGAGGCGCACCTGGTGCCGATGCAGAAGGAGACCGACGCGATGATCTCCGTCGTGGACGAACTGCTGCGCGAGCACAAGGGCCTGCAGAAGAACGATCTGGTGATCGTCGCGGCCGGCTCGCCCCCCGGCGTCCACGGCTCGACCAACTCCCTGCGCGTGCACCGCATCGGCGACCTCGACGGGACCGAGTCGGCCCGCATCGAGTCGGCGAGCATCGCGGCGGGTCCGCAGCCGGCCTGATCCGGCCGCTGCTGCCACACGGACACGGCGCCCCTCGACCGATGGGTCGAGGGGCGCCGTATCTGTTGTGGCCTGTCGTGATCTGTCGCGTCTGTCATGATCGATCGCGCTGAGGTGCCGGATGCGGGACTCGAACCCGCACGCCCGTGAGGACAGCGCATTTTGAGTGCGCCGCGTCTGCCATTTCGCCAATCCGGCTCGCACCCCCGGGACGGAGGCCTGGACTAGGATACCGCTGATGACCACCGGTCCCGGCGGCGCGACGGACCCCGTCCCCGCCGCGGACACCCACGAGACAACAGGGCGACATGACTGAGCAGAATCCTTCCCTTCCCACCGACGACCAGGATCTCGAGGTCCAGGAGACCGGCGGCGTCCGCCGCACCGCGGTGGTGGCCGAGGACGAGAGCCTCATCCGCATGGACATCGTCGAGACCCTCACCGAGGCCGGCTACGAGGTCGTCGCCGCCGTGGGCGACGGCGAGAGCGCCGTCGAGAAGGCGCGCGAGCTGCGCCCCGACGTGGTCGTGATGGACGTCAAGATGCCGAAGACCGACGGAGTCTCCGCGGCCGAGCAGATCGGCCAGGACAATCTCGCCCCGGTCGTCATGCTCACTGCCTTCTCGCAGGCAGAGCTCGTCGAGCGCGCCCGCGACGCCGGCGCCATGGCTTACGTCGTCAAGCCCTTCACCCCTGCGGACCTGCTGCCTGCGATCGAGATCGCGATCTCCCGCTACCAGCAGATCACCCAGCTCGAGGCGGAGATCGCCGACCTCGGAGAGCGCTTCGAGACCCGCAAGCGCGTCGATCGCGCCAAGGGCCTGCTGCAGACCAACATGGGCCTCAGCGAGCCGGAGGCCTTCCGCTGGATCCAGAAGACCTCGATGGACCGTCGCCTCACCATGCGCGAGGTCGCGGATGCGGTCGTGGACCAGCTGGGCGGCGGCAAGGACTGACCGCCCGGCGACGGGGGCGTCGAACGGGCGAGACGACGGACGGGGGAGGTCTCGACATGGGCATGTCGCGGCGCACGATGGTGCAGGGCCTGGGGGCGGGGATCCTGGGTGCGGGACTACTGAGCGCCTGCGGCACCGGCGGCATCCGCCGCGGCCGCGGGCGTCGGGCCACCACGACGGCGCCGACGGGTGATGCGCTCGCGGAGCCGGACACCGCGCTCACCCTCGGGTCGATCGGGGCGAGCTACGGCCGCTCCGCGCCCTTCGAGAACGCGATCGCCCTCGCGGTGCACGAGGCCTGGATCGACGTCAACGCCGAGTGGAAGGGCCTCTTCGGACACGACGTCGGCCTCGTGGACCGGCATGTCGTCACGGAGGCCGGCGCGGATCTCACCGAGGTCATCGAGGGACTCGCCGAGGCCGGGGTCACGGCCTGCCTCACCTCGGTGGACGAGGAGACTCTGGTCGCCGCGATCCCCGCCTTCGTCGCCGCGGGCATCGCCGTGATCGACGTGTTCAGCTCGGGGATGAGCGTCCGCGCCCCGGAGGTCGAGACCTCCGGCATGCTCGCCCGGCTGTGCCCCAACGACAAGGCCCTCGCGGCCTACTACGCCGAGCAGTCCTGGGCCGTCTCCGGCGACCGGGCCGGAGCTCCGGGAACGGTCGCCTACGTCTCGGAGGATTCGGCGCAGGGTCGCAGCCTCCTCTTCGAGCTCACCCAGGTGCTCGGGCCGACGGGCGGCAAGGTGGTCCTCGAGCACTTCCACGCCGCGGGCGATCTGGGCGACGTGAACGCGCTGGTCGCCTCCGTGCTGGAGACCCCGCCGGCCTTGCTCATCGTCAACGGCGGCCCGGAGACGGGGCCGTTCCTCTCCGCGCTGCACACGGCGACCCTCGACGGCGGACAGCGGCCCACCGTTGAGATCGCGGCCCAGCTCTCCCCGGCCGCGAGCGTCAACTACGCCGAGGCGGACTTGGCGGCCGAGTGCCTCTCCCGGGCGAAGGGCCTCGAACCGGGGGGCGAGTACAGCGTCCGCCACGTCAACATGATGCTCAACGTCGATCCAGGGCTCTACGACACCGGGTACGCCTACTCCCAGCAGGCCTATGACGGGTTCGTGATCGCGGCGCTGGCCGCCCAGGACGCGCTCTCCGTCGAGGGCACGGCGATCGCCGCCTCGATCCCGCGGGTGCTCACCGGCTCGGGGGAGTGCAACGACTACGGGGAGTGCCGCACGGTGCTGCGCGATGCCCTGGCGGCGGGGGCCAAGGAGTCGATCTCCTATGCGGGCCGGTCGGGTCCCCTCGAGCTGGGTTCGGACCGCGATCCGCGGGTCGGCGACTTCCGCCACTACTCCTGGAACGACGCCAACGAGCTGGAGTTCGACGGGGCGGACGGCTACGAGCTGGAGGGCTGAGCGCCTCCCAGACCGGTGGACGGGACGGCGAGGATGTCGAGCCGCCCTGCTGGCGAGCCGCTCCGGCCGCGGGGATCCTCAGCGGGGCGGCAGCAGCATGGTCGAGACGGTCACGGTGCTCAGCAGCGTCCCCGCCTCGTCGTGCACGTCGACGAGGTAGGCCGCGACCTGGCGGCCCCCGTGGCGCAGGGACGCGGTCGCGGTGACCAGACCTTCTCGAGCGCTGCGGTGATGCACCGCGGAGACCGAGGTGCCCACCGCCTGGGCGCCCTCGCCGTGCACCTCGCGCGCCCGCAGGATCGCCGCGAAGGAGGCGATCGACTCGGCCAGGGCGATCGTGGCCCCGCCGTGGAGGAGCCCCGCGGGCTGGATGTTCCCTGCGACCGGCATGGTCATGATCCCTCCCTCGGAGGAGAGCTCCACCAGCTCCATCTGGCAGCGCTCGAGCAGGGTGCCGCGAGTGATCGGGCCGACGAGGGCGGCGAGCTCCTCGCCGCGCAACCGATCAGTGCCGGGAGTACCGGGGCTGCCGGAGGTATCGGGGTGCTGGTGCATGAGGTGAGCCTGCCACATCCTCGGGACACCCTCCCGGGGACCCTCGCCCCAGGGAGCGGCGCGGGGGATCGTCCCGTGCGAGACTGCTCCCCATGAGTGCGAGCGCCCCCAGCGACCAGCGGATCCTCCTCATCGACGGGCATG
Organism: Brachybacterium sp. J144; assembly: GCF_036321705.1. NCBI lineage: Bacteria > Bacillati > Actinomycetota > Actinomycetes > Micrococcales > Dermabacteraceae > Brachybacterium > Brachybacterium sp. J144. The sequence continues at coordinate 37,834 of NZ_JAZDCG010000028.1, read as the reverse complement.
CGATGGCGTTCCGCGCCTTCTTCGCCCTGCCGGCCGACGGCTTCAGCGACGGGCGCGGTCAGGCCACCAACGCCGTCTACGGCTTCACCAGGATGATCATCAACGTCGTCGCCGCGGAGCGGCCCACGCACGTGGCGGTCGCCTTCGACCTGCCCGGTGGGACCTTCCGCGACCGCATCTACGACCAGTACAAGGGCGGTCGCGAGGTGACCCCGCCCGAGTTCCACGGTCAGATCGGGCTCATCCAGCAGGTCCTCGACGCGCTCGGGGTGCGCTGGCTGACCTACGAGGACTACGAGGCCGACGACATCATCGCGACCCTCGCCACGAGGGCCGCCGCGGACGGCCACGAGGCGCTCATCGTCACGAGCGACCGGGACTCGATCCAGCTGGTGGGGGAGCGGGTGACGCTCCTGCAGCCGGTCAAGGGCGTCACCGAGATGCGCCGGATGACCCCCGCCGCCGTCGAGGAGAAGTACGGCATCCCGCCGGAGCGCTATCCCGACCTCGCCGCGCTCGTGGGCGAGGCCGCGGACAACCTGCCGGGCGTGCCCGGCGTCGGCCCCAAGACCGCCGCGAAGTGGATCCTCGCCCACGGCGACCTCCCCGGTGTGCTCGCCCATGCTGACGAGATCAAGGGCAAGGCCGGGGAGAACCTGCGCGCCCATCGGGAGGACGTCGAGCGCAACCGGCGCATGAACGCCGCCGTGCTCGATCTCGACCTCCCCGCCGACCCCGAGCACTACACCCTGGGGCGCGGCGACGGCGTCGCCCTGCAGAAGGTGTTCGACGAGCTCGCCTTCGGTCCCACGATCCGCGCCGACGTCCCCGACGTCTTCCTCGATGCGGACGGCTACGGCGAGCAGGAGGTGGAGGCGGACCTCGAGGTGTCCGTCGTGAGCACCGCGGCGGACCTCGCGGACGCCCTGGGACAGTCGCCGGCGCTGCTCGCGCTCGACCTGGCCGACGATGCGCGCGGCGGCCCGCTGCTGGGTCTGGCCACCCCCGAGCGCGCCGTCGGGCTGCGCCTGTCCGCCCTGGACGAGGAGGCCACCGCCGTCCTCGCCCGGCTGCTCGAGGACACCCCGAGGATCGAGGTCGCCGGGGCCCAGGCGGCTCTCGCCTTCCTCGGCGAGCACGGGCACCGGCTGGGGGAGGGGAGGCACGACCTCGCCCTCGAGGCCTTCGTCCTGCGCCCCGGGGCCCGCACCTACGACGCGGAGACCCTCGCCGCCGAGCACGCCGGCGTGACCTTCGAGCCGCGGCCGCGCAAGCCCGCACAGGCCACCCTCGCCAAGGAGTCCGCCGAGGCCCGGGAGGAGCACGTGGTGCGCGCTGCCGAGCGCCTCGCCCGCTCCGCCGCGGCGCTGCTCACCGTCGCCGAGCGCCTCGCCGACCAGCTGACGGCGGAGCCCTGGGCCGCGAAGATCCTGCACGAGCTCGAGCTGCCGCTCCAGCGCAGTCTGGTGAGCATGCACGAGCGGGGTATCGCCCTGGATCTCGAGCGCCTCGCCGCCCTGCAGTCCGAGTTCGAGGGCTTCGTCGCACAGGCCAAGCGGGAGGCCGGCGCGATCGTCGGCGAGGAGGTCAACCTCGCCTCGCCGAAGCAGCTGCAGACGGTCCTCTTCGACACCCTCGCCATGCCCCGCACCAGGAAGATCGCCTCGGGCTTCTCGACGGACGCCGAATCCCTCGCGGATCTCCAGGACAAGGTCGAGCCGGGCTCCTCCGGCCACGACTTCCTCTCCTGGCTGCTGCGCTTCCGCGAGATGAGCAAGCTGACCGGCTACCTGGTGGGCCTCGACGCGGCCGTGGACCACGGCTCCCGCGTGCACACCACCTTCCTGCAGACCGCCGCCGCCACCGGTCGCCTGGCCTCGACCGATCCGAACCTGCAGAACATCCCGGTGCGCACCCACGAGGGGCAGCGCATCCGCGAGATCTTCGTCCCGGGCGAGGGCTACGCGGACCTGATGACGGCGGACTACTCGCAGATCGAGATGCGCATCATGGCGCACCTCTCCGAGGACGCGGGCCTGATCGAGGCCTTCAACTCGGGGGAGGACCTCCACCGCTTCGTCGCCTCGCGGGTCTTCGACGTCGCCCCCGAGGACGTCGACGCCGAGATGCGCTCGAAGACGAAGGCCGTCAGCTACGGCCTCGCCTACGGGCTCAGCGCCTTCGGCCTGGCTCGGCAGTTGCGCATCTCCCAGGGCGAGGCGACGGCGCTGCGGGACGGCTACTTCGAGCGCTTCGGTGGGGTGCGTGACTACCTGCGGGCAAGCGTCGAGAGGGCCCGCGAGACCGGGTACACCGAGACCATCCTGGGGCGGCGCCGCTACCTGCCCGACCTCACGTCGGACAACCGCCAGCGCCGCGAGAACGCCGAGCGGGTCGCGCTGAACTCCCCGATCCAGGGGAGTGCCGCGGACATCATCAAGCTCGCCATGCTGCGCGTCGATGAGCTCCTCGCGGACTCCGCGCTCAGCTCCCGCGTGCTGCTCCAGGTCCACGACGAGCTCGTGCTCGAGGTCGCCGCCGGCGAGGAGCAGGAGCTGCGGGCGCTGGTGGCCCGCGGCATGGGCGAGGCCTACGAGCTGTCGGTCCCGCTTGAGGTCGGGATCGGCGTCGGCCCCTCCTGGCTAGCGGCCGCCCACTGAGCGGCGCCGCCACGCCTCGGGGGAGCGAGGTCACATCCCGCAGCGGATCCTCACGCCCCGCGGGCCCTCGCATCGGCGCGCCCCGGCTGATAGGCTTCTGAAGGTCTGTGCGCAGGCGGCCGTCTTGAGCAGTTCGGTGGTCGTCCCCGCGTGCGGATGCCCCGCCCGGGCGAGCGCCGCGATCTGTCGGCGATCACCGGCGAGGTTGCACGTCCACCGTACCTACTCGATTCCTGTCCCGACGGAGTTCCTACCTACATGACCGACACCACGACCCCCCAGATCGCCATCAACGACATCGGCGGCGCCGACGAACTCATGGCCGCCATCGATGCCACCATCAAGTACTTCAACGATGGCGACATCGTCGAGGGCACCGTGGTGAAGGTCGATCACGACGAGGTCCTCCTGGACATCGGCTACAAGACCGAGGGCGTCATCCCCTCGCGCGAGCTGTCCATCAAGCACGACGTCGACCCCGGTGAGGTCGTCGAGGTCGGCGACGAGATCGAGGCCCTCGTCCTCCAGAAGGAGGACAAGGAGGGTCGCCTGATCCTGTCCAAGAAGCGCGCCCAGTACGAGCGCGCCTGGGGCACGATCGAGCAGATCAAGGAAGACGAGGGCGTCGTCACCGGTCGCGTCATCGAGGTCGTCAAGGGCGGCCTCATCGTCGACATCGGCCTGCGCGGCTTCCTCCCGGCCTCCCTCGTGGAGATGCGCCGCGTCCGCGACCTGCAGCCGTACGTCGGCCAGGAGATCGAGGCGAAGATCATCGAGCTCGACAAGAACCGCAACAACGTGGTCCTGTCGCGCCGCGCCTACCTCGAGGAGACCCAGTCCGCGGTCCGCTCGGACTTCCTGCAGACCCTGCAGAAGGGCCAGGTCCGCGAGGGCAACGTGTCCTCCATCGTCAACTTCGGCGCCTTCGTCGATCTCGGCGGCGTCGACGGCCTGGTGCACGTCTCCGAGCTGTCCTGGAAGCACATCGACCACCCGTCCGAGGTCGTCGAGGTCGGTCAGCACGTCAAGGTCGAGGTCCTGGACGTCGACATGGACCGCGAGCGCGTCTCCCTGTCGCTGAAGGCGACCCAGGAGGACCCGTGGCAGCTGTTCGCCCGCACCCACGCCATCGGCGAGGTCGTGCCCGGCAAGGTCACCAAGCTGGTCCCCTTCGGCGCCTTCGTGCGTGTCGAGGACGGCATCGAGGGCCTCGTCCACATCTCCGAGCTGGCCCAGCGCCACGTCGACCTGCCCGAGCAGGTCGTCACGGTCGACCAGGACGTCTTCGTCAAGGTCATCGACATCGACCTCGAGCGTCGCCGTATCTCGCTGTCCCTCAAGCAGGCCAACGAGGGCGTGGACCCGGAGGGCGACGACTCGACCTTCGACCCCGCGCTCTACGGCATGGCGGCCGAGTACGACGCCAACGGCGAGTACAAGTTCCCCGAGGGCTTCGACCCGGAGACCAACGAGTGGCTCGAGGGCTACGACACCCAGCGCGAGGAGTGGGAGGCCCAGTACGCGGCCGCCTACGAGCGCTGGACCGCCCACAAGACCCAGGTCGCCGAGGCCATCAAGGCCGACGAGGAGTCCGCGAACGCCCCGGCCGCCGCGAGCACCTCCAGCACCCCGGAGTCGGCTCCGTCCTCGCAGACCTCGTACCAGTCGAGCTCCTCCGACGAGGGCACCCTGGCCTCCGACGAGGCCCTGGCCGCCCTGCGCGCCAAGCTCACCGGCAACTGATCACCCGCTGATCACCCGGCTCGGAAGGCCCGGTCCCCGCAGGGGGCCGGGCCTTCCGGCTGTCCGGGAACGGGACGGGTTGGGTGCGCCGCCCCGCCCGGGGCACACTGGGAGCATGTTCACCGCTCTCGAGGACCACCCGATCCACACCTGGCTGACCGACATGGACGGCGTGCTCGTGCACGAGGAGTCCGCCCTGCCCGGCGCCGCCGACTTCATCGCTGCGCTGCAGCAGTTCGGACGCCCCTTCCTCGTGCTCACCAACAACTCGATCTTCACGCCGCGGGACCTGAGGGCCCGGCTGGCGCGTTCCGGGATCGAGCTGCCCGAGGAGGCGATCTGGACCAGCGCCCTCGCCACCGCCCGCTTCCTCGCCGAGCAGGCACCCGGCTCGTCCGCCTACGTGATCGGCGAGGCCGGGCTCACCAGCGCCATGCACGAGGAGGGCTTCATCCTCGCGGACACCGATGTCGAGTTCGTGGTGCTGGGGGAGACCCGCACCTACTCCTTCGAGGCGATCACCCGGGCGATCCGTCTCGTGCGCGGCGGGGCGAAGTTCATCGCGACAAACCCCGATGTCACCGGTCCCAGCTCCGAGGGACCGCTCCCGGCGACCGGTGCGGTCGCCGCGATGATCACCGCGGCGACGGGCACCCAGCCGTACTACGTGGGCAAGCCGAACCCGCTCATGATGCGCACGGCGCTGAACCGCATCGGCGCCCATTCGGAGACCTCGGTGATGATCGGGGACCGCATGGACACCGACGTGAAGTCCGGGCTCGAGGCCGGCATGCGGTCGGTGCTGGTCCTGACCGGCTCCACCCGCGAGGACGAGATCACCCAGTACCCGTACCGGCCCACCGCCGTGCTGGGCGGCATCTCCGACGTGGTGCCGCTGGTCGAGCGGCTGACCCCGCTGGAGTCGGTGGAGCTGGACGAAGACTGACGCTTCCGGACGCGGCTTGGCGTCGGCCGGCGGATCGTCCTCACCTGGACGTCCGCGTCCCGGTCGGACGGCCCGTGAGAGAATCGTGGCCATGTTGCGCTGGCTCACGGCCGGGGAATCCCACGGCCCCTCCCTCATCTCCCTGCTCGACGGCGTCCCCGCCGGGATCGAGCTGACCAGTGACGATCTGCGCGAGGTGCTCGGCCGGCGCCGTCTCGGCCACGGTCGCGGCAGCCGCCAGAAGTTCGAGCAGGACGTGGTGAGCATCCACGGTGGCCTGCGGCACGGGCGCACCCTCGGATCTCCGCTTGCGATCGAGATCGCCAACTCGGAGTGGCCGAAGTGGGAGAAGGTCATGAGCGCCGACCCCGTCGAGCGAGAGGATCTCCTCGTCGACGCCGGCACCGGCGACGAGCGCGAGATCGCTCGGAACCGGCCTCTGACCCGGCCCCGCCCCGGTCATGCGGACCTCTCCGGCATGCTGAAGTACGGCTTCGACGACGCGCGTCCGGTGCTCGAGCGCGCGAGCGCCCGCGAGACCGCCGCCCGGGTGGTCGCGGGCCGGGTCGCCGCGGCCCTGCTCGAGCAGGCCGCCGGCATCCGTCTGGTCTCGCACACCCTCTCCGTCGGCTCCGTGCGCGTCCCCGAGGACGCCCCGCTGCCCACCCCCGAGGACGCCGCCGCGCTCGATGCGGACCCGCTGCGCTGCTTCCACCCGGAGACCTCCGCGGCGATGGTCGCCGAGGTCGATGCGGCCAAGGCCGATGCCGACACCCTCGGCGGCGTCGTCGAGGTCATCGCCTACGGCGTGCCCGTCGGCCTGGGCTCCCACACCCAGTGGGACCGCAAGCTGGACGGCCGCCTGGCCCAGGCGGTCATGTCGATCCAGGCGATGAAGGGCGTGGAGATCGGGGACGGCTTCGCGACCGCGGCACGCCGCGGATCCGCCGCGCACGACGAGATCCTGATCGCCTCGGAGTCCGGGCAGTATCCGCGCGTGACGAACCGCGCCGGCGGACTCGAGGGCGGGATGAGCAACGGCCAGGTGATCCGGGTCCGCGGCGCGCTCAAGCCCATCTCGACGGTGCCCCGCGCCCTGCGCACGGTCGACGTGGCGACGGGCGCCGAGGCCACGGCGAACCATCAGCGCTCGGACGTCTGCGCCGTCGCGCCCGCTGCCGTGATCGCCGAGGCCGTGGTCGCGCTGACCCTCGCGGACGCCCTGCTGGAGAAGGTCGGCGGGGACAGCGTCGAGGAGATCCGCGCCCACCTCGAGCGCACCGTCGAGCTGCAGTCCCGTCTCCCGGGCGGAGCGGACACCGCCTCGTGAGCGGGCCGCTCGTCATCCTGATGGGGCCCATGGCGGCGGGCAAGACCAGCGTCGGCCGCGCCCTCGCCGCCCGGCTCGGCGTCGCCTTCTGCGATCTCGACGCGCTGATCGTCACGGCCGCGGGCCGGCCGATCCCGGAGATCTTCGCCGCCGACGGGGAGGAGGGCTTCCGCGAGCTCGAGGCGGAGGTCCTCGCCCGCGCCCTCGAGGAGCAGACGGGGGTGCTCGCCCTCGGCGGCGGGGCGCCGATGCGGAGCGAGTCGGGGGAGAGGCTGCGCGGCCGCCGCGTGGTCCTCCTTGAGGTCGACGAGGCCATCGCCGCCCGCCGCATCGCGCGCGGCGCAGGACGCCCGATGCTGTCGGGGGACGACCCGATGGAGAGCTGGCGCCGGCTCGCCGCGGAGCGCGGACCCGTCTACCGCGACCTCGCCGCGCTGCGCATCGACGCCGGATCCGGCCCCCCGGCGCGCGTCGCGCGCCAGATCATGGACGAGCTGGGGCTGCGGGCCGCCGGCGCCGAGGAGGAGACCGCATGAGCACCACCACCATTCCCGTGACCACCCCGACCGGCGGCTATGACGTGCTCGTCGGCCGCGGACTGCTCGCCGCGGCACCGGACCGGATCCCCGAGCGGGCGCGCCGGGTGGTGATCATCCACCAGCCGAGCCTGCGCCAGGTCGCCGACGAGCTGCGCGAGGCGATCATCGCGACCGGCCGCGAGGCCTTCGCCGCGGAGATCCCCGACGGCGAGGAGGCCAAGACGGCGCAGGTCGCCGGGTTCCTCTGGGGGGTGTGCGGGCAGGCGGAGATCGGCCGCGGCGACCTCGTGATCGGTCTCGGCGGCGGCGCCGCCACGGACCTCGCGGGTTTCGTCGCCGCGTCCTGGCTGCGCGGCATCGACGTGCTGCAGGTTCCGACCACGGTCGCGGCGATGGTCGACGCGGCCGTCGGCGGGAAGACCGGCATCAACACCTCCGAGGGCAAGAATCTCGTCGGCGCGTTCCACCCGCCGATCGCCGTGGTCGCCGATCTCGACGTGCTCGCCGGCCTCGGCGCGCACGACGTCGCGGCGGGCCTCGCCGAGGCCGTGAAGGCCGGATTCATCGCCGACACCGAGATCCTCTCGCTCGTCGAGCAGGATCCCGACGCGGTGCGCGACACCGGCAGCGACGCCTTCCGCGAGGTGATCGAGCGGGCGATCCGGGTCAAGGCGCGCGTCGTCTCCGCCGACCTCACGGAGGCGGGCGAGAGAGAGATCCTCAACTACGGCCACACCCTCGGCCACGCGATCGAGCGCAACGAGCGTTACCAGTGGCGGCACGGCGCGGCGGTCTCCGTCGGCATGATGTTCGCCGCCGAGCTCTCCCACCTCGCCGGCAAGCTCTCCGAGGCCGAGGTCGACCGCCATCGCACGATCCTCACCTCGCTCGGCCTGCCCGTGACCTACCGCGACCGCCAGTGGCCGAAGCTCGAGGACGCCATGAAGCGCGACAAGAAAACCCGCGCCGGCGTGCTGCGCTTCGTGGTGCTGGACCGCATCGGGAAGGTCTCGCGCCTCGAGGGCCCGGACCCGGCGCTGCTGCTGGCCGCCTACGCCGCCGTGACGGAGGACTGAGCGGCGTGACCGCCCATGACGCGATGCCGTCCTCGGACCGATCCGCCGCGCCGGCTGACGCGGCGGGGGGCCCGGATCCGCGGCGGCGCACCGTCACCGTGCGTGGGATCGAGCTGGGCCGGGGCCGCCCCGAGGTGATCGTGCCGCTCGTCGGCGACCACCTCGACGCGCTCCTCGGCCAGGCCGCCGCCGCGGTCGAGGCCCCCGCCCGGATCGTCGAATGGCGCCTCGACCGCTTCCGCCCCGACCTCGGGGACCCGGCGGAGCACCGCGTCGCCGTGCTCGCCGCCCTCGCCCCGCTGCGCGCCGCCCTCGGCCCGGACCGGGCGCTCCTGGTCACCTTCCGCACCGCCGCCGAGGGCGGACCGCGCCCGATCGCGGATCACGACCTCGGGGAGCTCCTCCTCGCGCTGATCACGGGCCGGCCCGCCGGGACCCAGTCCGCGGTGGACCTCGTCGACGTCGAGACCGCGCGGGACGGCGCGATGGTCGCCCGCGTGATCGAGGCGGCGCGCCGCAACGGCATCGCCGTCGTCGGCTCGTTCCACGACATGGAGGCGACGCCCACCCGGGAGCGGATCGTCGAGATCCTTCGCGGGCAGCGCGAGCTCGGCGCGGACGTGCCGAAGATCGCGGTCACCCCGCGGAGCCCGATGGACGTGCTGACCCTGCTCGCGGCGAGCCTCGCCGTGGCCGGGGACCGCCACGGTCCGCACCTCGCGATCAGCATGGGCACGCTCGGCGCCGCGAGCCGCGTCGCCGCGGAGACGTTCGGCAGCGCCGCGACATTCGCGACGGTCGGGGAGGCCTCGGCGCCCGGTCAGCTCGACGCGGTCGACGTCGCGCGGATGCTCGAGCTGCTGCGTCCCTGAGGGCGTCGCGCGCGGCGGCGCCCCGCGACGATCCCGCGGCGCCCCGCGCGGCGGCCAGGCTCCCCGCGCCGTGCCCCGGCGCGTCAGCGCGCCGCGGCGGTCCCGGGGTCCCGGCCGTGGCGCTGCTCGTGCTCGATCGTGCCGGGGAGCGCCTCCGCCTCCGGGAAGACCCGCTCCTCGAAGTAGTGCGCATCGCGGTCCTCGGCCGCGCTGTCCTCGGCGAGGTCGTCGTGGTCCACGTCGACGACCGGGATCGCGCCGGTCTCGAGCGCCACCCGCTCCCGCTCGTCCTTGCGGGTGCGGCGCACGAGCCGCTTGAGCTGGGTCGCGGACAGGGTCACCTGCCATTCCTGATGGGCCGGCAGCGACCAGCGGCGCCAGGCCGCGACCCCGGCGAGCAGCGAGCCCGCGGCGACGGCGATCAGCACCGTGGGGGAGGGGAGGCCGAGGGCCAGCACCAGCCAGGTCATCACCGCGGTGACGAGCGCCCCGGTCGCGTACAGGGGGCCGCCGCCGAAGATCTGGGGGATCCGCCCCACGAGGACGTCGCGGATCACGCCGCCGCCGACGGCGCTCGTGACCCCGAGCAGGATCGCGGGCAGCACGTCGAGGCCGTAGCCGAGGGACTTCGCCGTGCCGGTCGCCGCCCACAGCCCCATCGCCGCGATGTCGAGCACCGTCACCAGGCGGCGCCACCACGGGCCGTCGGCGTGGATGAGGAAGGTGAACATCGCCCCGGCGAGGGCGCACGCGAGGTACCAGGGGCCGTCGAAGGCGGCGGGGGTGCCGTAGTCGAGGATCAGGTCTCGCACGAGCCCGCCGCCGAGGCCGGCGACGATCCCGATGACTGCGAAACCGACCGCGTCGAAGTTCAGCCGCGAGGCGATCGCTCCGGCCGCCACCCCCATCACGAACACGCCCACGAGGTCCAGCACACGGAGGAAATCGTTGGTCACGAGCAGCTGCAGAGGATCCACCCGAGCACCGTACGACCTGGGGCGCCAGCCGGGGAACAGCTCGTGACGGCTCTGACGCGCTAGCTCTACGATCGGGTCATGGACCCCGCATCGCCCCGCGTCCGCGTCGGCCTCACCGGCGGCATCGGCTCCGGCAAGTCCACGGTCGCCGCGCTCTGGCGCGGCGCCGGGATGCGCGTGATCGACCTCGACGCGCACTCCCGCGCAGTGCTCGACATGCCCGGGGACGGGGTCGAGGAGGCGATCGCGCGCTTCGGCGAGGAGCTGCGCAACCCGGCAGGCACGATCGACCGCGCCGCGATGGCGCGGATCGTCTTCGCCGATGCCGCGGCCCGCGCCGACCTCGAGCGGATCGTGCTCACCCGCGTCGACGAGGCGGTCGCCCGCGAGGAGGCCGACGCCGCCGCGGCGGGGGAGCGGATCGTCGTGCACGACAGCCCGCTGTTGCTCGAGAAGGCGCAGGACGCCGCGGGCACCTACGCCGCGGTGGTCGCGGTGCTCGCTCGGCGCGAGGACCGCATCGCGCGGGTGATCCGCGACCGCGGCAGGGACCGCGCCTACGTCGAGTCGATCATGGCCGCGCAGGTCACCGATCTCGAGCGGATCCGGCGCGCGGACCGGCTGATCCTCAACACATCGGGCCGCACGGAGCTCGCCGACCGTGCGGACCGCGCGCTCGAGGCGGTGCGCACGCTCCTGGACCGACGCCGCTGAGCGCGGCCCGTCGGCCCTGAGCGGACAGGAGACGTGCGCCATGTCGTCCGTCGGCCCCGGGTCGTAGGCTCGACCCCATGCGTCCTGTCACCGATCTGGTCCGCGCCGAGCATCCCTTCGAGGTCGTCTCCGAGTACTCGCCGTCCGGCGATCAGCCGCAGGCGATCAAGGAGCTCACGAAGCGCATCAACGACGGCGAGCAGGATGTCGTGCTGCTCGGCGCGACGGGCACCGGCAAGTCCGCGACGACGGCCTGGCTCATCGAGCAGGTGCAACGGCCCACGCTGGTGATGGCGCACAACAAGACCCTCGCCGCGCAGCTCGCGAGCGAGTTCCGGGAGCTGCTGCCGCACAACGCGGTCGAGTACTTCGTCTCGTACTACGACTACTACCAGCCGGAGGCGTACGTCCCGCAGTCGGACACCTACATCGAGAAGGACTCCTCGATTAACGCCGAGGTGGAGCGGCTGCGGCACAGCGCCACCAACTCGCTGCTGACCCGCCGTGACGTGGTCGTGGTCTCGTCCGTCTCTTGCATCTACGGCCTCGGCACGCCGCAGGAGTACGTGGACCGCATGGTGCAGCTGTCCCGCGGCCAGCAGCTGGACCGCGACGACCTCCTGCGCCACTTCGTCGACATGCAGTACGACCGCAACGACGTCGCCTTCGAGCGGGGCACGTTCCGGGTGCGCGGCGACACGGTCGAGATCATCCCGATGTACGAGGAGCTCGCGATCCGCATCGAGTTCTTCGGCGACGAGGTCGATGCGCTCTACACCCTGCATCCGCTCACCGGCGAGGTGATCCGGCAGGAGGACCACATCCACATCTTCCCCGCCTCGCACTACGTCGCGGGCCCCGAGCGGCTCGCGCGTGCGATCGGCACGATCGAGGAGGAGCTCGCCGAGCGGCTCGTGGAGCTCGAGGGCCAGAACAAGCTGCTCGAGGCGCAACGGCTGCGGATGCGCACCACGCACGATCTCGAGATGCTGCGGCAGATGGGCTCGACCAACGGCGTCGAGAACTACTCCCGCCATCTCGACGGCCGCGCGCCCGGCACCGCCCCGAACACCCTGATGGACTACTTCCCCGAGGACTTCCTGCTGGTCATTGACGAGTCTCACGTGACCGTCCCGCAGATCGGCGCGATGTACGAGGGGGACCGGTCCCGCAAGCGGACCCTCGTCGACTTCGGCTTCCGCCTCCCCTCGGCGCTCGACAACCGCCCCCTCACGTTCGGCGAGTTCACCGAGCGCACCGGCCAGACGGTCTATCTCTCCGCGACCCCGGCCGAGTACGAGCTGAACCGCGCGAACGGGGTGGTCGAGCAGATCATCCGGCCGACGGGACTGGTGGACCCCGAGGTGATCGTCAAGCCGGTCAAGGGCCAGATCGACGATCTCCGCGAGGAGATCGAGAAGCGCGTCCAGCGGGACGAGCGCGTGCTCGTGACGACGCTGACCAAGCGCATGGCGGAGGACCTCACCGACTTCCTGCTCGAGAATGGGGTGCGGGTCCAGTACCTGCACTCGGACGTCGACACGCTGCGCCGGATCGAGCTGCTCCGCTCCCTGCGCCAGGGCGAGTTCGACGTGCTCGTGGGTATCAACCTGCTGCGCGAGGGCCTGGACCTGCCGGAGGTCTCGCTCGTCGCGATCCTCGACGCGGACAAGGAGGGCTTCCTCCGCTCGCGCACCTCGCTGATCCAGACGATCGGCCGTGCGGCCCGCAACGTGTCCGGTCAGGTGCACATGTACGCGGACCGGATCACCGACTCGATGCAGCAGGCGATCGACGAGACGAACCGCCGCCGCGAGAAGCAGATCGCCTACAACACCGAGCACGGCATCGATCCGACCCCGCTGCGCAAGCGGATCGCCGACGTCACGGACATGCTCGCCCGCGAGGACATCGACACCGAGACCCTGATGGCGACCGACTACCGCTCCGGCAAGGAGCGGGTGGCGCGGGACCGCGCCCGGGCCAACGCCGTCGACTCCGTGCAGGGCCGCAAGGTCGACCTCGGTGACGATCCGGTCGGCGCGCTCACCGGCATGATCGACGAGATGACCGCGCAGATGCACCAGGCGGCGGAGTCGCTGAACTTCGAGGTCGCAGCCCGGCTGCGTGACGAGGTGCATGAGCTGAAGAAGGAGCTGCGGGCCGTGCAGCGCTCCTGACGCGCTCAGGACAGGCAGCGCTCATCGGGCGATTGCCAGACGGAGGCCGAGCACATCGACCACGGCCGGGACTGCCCGCAGGCCGGGGCCTCCGGTGCCGGACTCTATGTCGCGGATCGTGCGGTCGGGCAGCCCCGAGAGCTCGCCGAGCTGCTGCTGGGTCAGGTAAGCCTCTTTGCATGCTGCGCGAATCGCAGCGCCGATCTCGGTGGCGAGGTCCTCACCTGCGGCCGTAGCGGAAAGATCCTTCCGAAATCGTCGATTCTGGGTCCAGCACGCGATGCCAGGCAGTCTTTCGGAAAGATGCTTCCGATGAAGCAGGAGCATGGCTCCTCGCGGCGATGGACCGCAGAGCGGGACTGCAGTGCCGGAAGAGTACTTTCGACTGCTGTGGGAAGAGGGTAGGCCGACCATGGGCGGCCCGGACTCCGACAGCCGCTCAGGGCAGCAGCCGGAGGGCGGCCCGCGCGGCCGAGCTGGGCTGGAAGGCGTTCCACACCAGGTGCACCGTGCGATGCGGGCCGCTGCGGACGGTGAGCGTGCGGGCGCCGTGGGTGGGGGCGAAGGGCGCGGGCAGCAGTGCGACGGCCAGTCCTGCACAGACCAGCTCTCCGATCAGCTGCGCGGTGGAGGCCTCGTAGGGGACTCGGCGCACCAGGCCTGCGGCCCGAAATGCCCGGTCGGTCTGGGCGCGGCCGGGGCTGCCCGTGGCGAAGTCCGCGAACGGCTCCTCAGCCAGCTCGGCCAGATCCACCGTGCCGCGACGGGCCAGAAGGTGCTCCTCGGGCACCACGGCCACGAGCGCCTCCTCGGCCAGCACCCGGTGCTCGACCCCCTCGGGGATGATGCCCTGGGCGAGGCCGAGCACTGCCAGGTCGATCTCGTCCTCGCGCACCGCGGCGACGAGCTCGTCGCTGGCTCCGACACGGAGCCTCACGTTCACCTCCGGGTGGGCCTCGTGCAGGCGGCGCACCAGGGCGGGGATGTCCAGCGCCGTGACCGTGGGAATCAGTCCGATCGTCAGGGTGCCGCTGACCACTCCGACCGCCGCCGTGGCCTCCGCCGCGGCGCGCTCGGCGGCGTCCAGACTGCTGCGGGCCCATGGGAGGAACGCCTCCCCGGCGGGCGTGAGCTCGACCCGCCGGCTGGAGCGTGCGAAGAGGGGCGTGCCGATCTCGTCCTCGAGCTTGCGCACCTGGTGGCTGAGCGCCGATTGGACCACGAAGCACTGCTGCGCCGCTCGGGTGAAGTTCCGGGTCTCGGCGACGGCGAGGACGTAGCGCAGCTGCTGCAGTTCCATGCCGACAATCGTGCTACGCGATCGCTTGAACGACAAGCATGTGTTGGACTCATGCATGGAGGCAGGTGGACAGTGGAACACATGGCCACAGCCCCCTCTGCCACAACCTCCCCCTCCTCCATCTCCAGGGGTGCTCCGGTGCTCTCCACCGCCTTCGCCCCCATGGTCTGGGGAAGCACCTACGTGGTGACCACCGTGTTGCTGCCAGCGGACCACGCCCTGTGGTCGGGGGTGCTGCGGGCGCTTCCCGCGGGACTGCTGCTGTGCGCACTGGGCAGGACGCTCCCGCGCGGGCACTGGTGGTGGCGGGCGCTCGTGCTCGGCACGCTGAGCATCGGGGCGTTCTTCCCGCTGCTGTTCGTCGCGGCGTACCTCCTGCCCGGTGGTATCGCGGCGATCTTCGGGGCCGCCAGCCCTCTGCTCGTTGCGGCTCTCGCCCTCCCGCTGCTGTCCGAGCGCCCCACTGCGTGGCGGCTGTGCTGGGGAGTGCTTGCCGTGGTGGGCGTGACGATGATGGTCCTCGCTCCGGGGGTCGAGCTGAACCTGCTCGGCGTGCTCGCCGGGATCGCGGCACCGGTGAGCATGGCGGTGGGCACCGTGCTGAGCAAGCGCTGGGGCAGACCCGTCGGCCCGGTGCCCTATGCCGGCTGGCAGCTCGCCGCCGGCGGCTTCGTGATCGTGCCGCTCGCACTGCTGGTCGAGGGGGCGCCGCCTGCTCTGGATGCTCCAGCCGTTGCGGGCTATGCCTGGCTGGGACTGGTCGGTGCGGCCCTGGCGTACACGCTCTGGTTCCGCGGGGTGGGCAGGATGCCCGCGGGCGCGGTCGCCTTCCTGCCGCTGATCTCGCCGCTCGTCGCCGCCGTCCTCGGGTGGTGGGTGCTCGGCGAGGGTCTCACTGCGTTCCAGAGCGTCGGATTCGTCCTCGCGCTGATCGCCGTCGCGAGCGCCCAGCGGTCGCCCACCCGGCCGACCCGATCGGGCACCGAGTCCGAGACATCCCACGATCCCCGCCCTGCCGCCACGACGACGAACACCCCGACGAAGGAACACGCCGCATGAAGATCCTCATTCTCGGTGCGACCGGCGCGGCCGGGACTCGCCTCACGGCCGAGACGCTGCGAAGAGGTCACGAGGTCACCGCAGCATCCCGCAGCATCCGCCCGGGCTTCATCGGACGGGCGCAGTCCGCCGTGCTCGACGGCTCCTCGGCCGCTCACGTCGCAGATCTCGCGCAGGAGCACGACGTGGTCATCGGGGCCACCCGTCCGGCTCCCGGCCGGGAGGAGGACATCGATGTCGTCACCGCAGGGATCGCCGAGGGCACCCGCCGGGCGGGTCGACGGCTCGTCGTCGTCGGTGCGGCACCCCTGCGAATCCCCGGAACCTCCTGGAGCGCGCTCGAGGACCCGGTGTGGGTGCCTCGGCGGTTCCGTGCGTTCGCAGCCCCCAGCAGCCGCCAGCTCGAGAGCCCGACCACCCCGCGCGGCATCCTCTCGATCGGGCGCTGAGCCCGTCTCAGGCGGGTTCTCGCTCCCACGGCTCGACGGGTCCCGGCACGACGGTGAACAGCGGATGCGGCTCCGGGCCGGACAGCTGCCGCAGCCGGTGGTGGAGGTCGGGGCTGCGGAGCTCGAGCTTGGCCAGCAGGTGGCGCCACTCCAGGGCGAGCTGCTCGTCGGTGACCGGGATCCTCGTCGCAGGCGCCTCGAGGTTCGGCGCATGGTCGATGCGGGAGCGGTCGAAACGGTAGCCGCGCGACGACGCCTCGGCGGCAAGGGCCTCGAGGTACAGGCCGACCGAGGCGAGGGGATCGGCCTGCGCGCGGAAGCGCTCGAGCTGAGGATGCGATCTGTACCCGCGCGTGCGCTCTGCCAGCACGGCCTGCGCCAGCAGCGATTCCCGCCAACAGCCCGTGAGGCCCTGGCGGTCGAGGTAGCGGGGGTGCAGTGACCAGAGGCGCATCGGGCCATTCTCCCTCATCGGCGAGCGGCGGCGAAGGTCGTGCTCCGAGGCCGACGATCGTCGGCCGTCGAGGACCGGATGTCCCGGTAGCGTCGAGGGTACGCAGCACCCTGCTCGGCGAGGTGAGCGAGGGGCGAGGTGAGCGAGGGGACCTGCCCCGCACGGACGGCTCATGCCATGCCGCAGGACGACGAGGAGGACCACGTGGCACCATCCCAGCGCATCCGCATCCGGATTCTCTCCCTGGCCGTGGGCACCGCCGCCGCGTCCGGCCTCGGGATGATCCCGGTGCACCGCCTGCCGCGACCGGTCCGGGCCGGCTACGTCCTGCTGCCCGCGGTGCTCTCCACCGGTGTCAGCCTCCTCGCTCAGCAGGGATGCCTGGACCCGTCGGGCGACGACGATCCGATCCTGCACGGACTGCGGCCCCCGACGGTTCCCGAGGCGGCGCTCTCCCTCGCCCTCGGCGGCCTGATGGTCTGGGCGGGCGTAGCGGGCCTCCGCCTGGACCGTGGGGCGGAGGGCTTCCTGCGACGCCGGGAGGTGCCGGCGCCCCGGCTGTGGATCGGGCTCGCGACCGGTGCGGTGACCCTCGCCTCGACTCTCCTCGACACCCGGGACCCGGGCCGCGACGACCCCTCGAAGCAGGCGTAGGCCCTGCTCGAGGCGCTCCCCGCGCGAGCACCGGGAACCCCCGGCTCTCGGGTGCCGTCACGGCCCCTTGAGACCCCCGGAGCCGGGCAGTAGCTTTGCCGCCATGGCCACCATCGGCGGGGATGCAGAGGACTGGCGCACGCTCGGCGGCGTGCGGACCGCATGGTTCACCGCGCCGTCCCTCACGGCGTCCGCGGCGCTGGGCGCGCGGCTCTCACCCGACCCGGACGTCCTGGGCTGCGACCTCCGATCCACCGGGCTGCGGGTGCGCGTCCGGTCCCTCGCCGCCGCCGAGAGGGTCTCGGCGACGGCCCGGGGGATCGGGCTGCTCGCGGACCCGAGCGTCCTGCAGGAGATCTCCCTCGTGACCGAGTCGCCCCGTCCCGGGGACATCGAGCCCTTCTGGCGGAGCGCCCTCGGCTACGCCTCCTCGGAGGGAATGGCGGCAGAGGACCCGCCGGCGGACGGCATGACGCTGATCGACCCGCTGCGGCGGGATCCACGGCTCCGCCTGTGCACCGCGGAGGACCCGCGACCGCTCCGTCAGCGACTGCATCTCGACATCGTCCGGCCGGAGCCCGTGCTGGCCGGCCTGGATCTCGGCCCGGCGGGCGGTCCCTACGGCGTGCGACATGCCGATGCCGACGGCAACGAGATCGATGCGGTGCCGGGCTCGCCCCTCGGCGGGACGCCGGAGTCGGCGGACTGGTGGCAGGTGTTCGGCGCCATGGCGTGCTACCGCCTGGCGAGCGCCGAGGGGCGGGCCGAGCTGGTCACCGCCGCCGCGGCCCTCGCCGAGGAGGCCGGCGCGCCGCTCCTCGTCGACCTGCGCGCCGAGCTGGTGCTCCTGGACAGCGGCAAGGACCAGTGGGAGGAGGGTGTGTACCCCGCAGGCATGGACGTCCTCGATCTGGCCGCCCGGATCCAGGCCGCCGCGCGCGGGCTCGGCGCCGTCGCGGTCCCCGACATGCCGCGCTTCGTCCAGCTGTTCCTCGACGCCGCGGATGTCGCCTCGGTCCGCGACTTCTGGGCGGCGGCGCTCGGCTGGCGGAGGGATCCGCGCGACGGCGTCACCGACCTCGTCGATCCCCGACGCCTGGGCCCCGCGCTCGTGCTCCAGGGGCTCGACCCGGTCGACGACGCGCGGCGACGACAGCGCAGCCGCACCTGGCCCGTGCTCGAGCTGGCTCCCGAGGCAGTGCACGCGCGGATCGAGCAGTCCCTCGCCGCCGGGGGCAGTCTCCTCGAGGGCGCGGAGCCCGGGCGATGGCTCCTCGCGGACCCCGAGGGCAATCCGCTCGAGATCCTCAGCGCCCGCTGACCGCCGCGCCGCCGAGGGGTCTCGGTCGACGGGCACCGGCCGGTCCTCACGGCGGAGGGTCCCGTTCTCTGCCAGGATGGAGCGATGGGGATCCCTCGAGGCGTGCCGCCGTTCATCCTCCTGCGCGGGAACTCCGCCTCCGGGAAGTCGACGGCGGCGCGACGGCTACAGCGCGCCCTGCCGCGCGGCGAGGTCGCGGTGATCGGGCAGGACCACGTGCGCCGCGAGCTGCTGTGGGAGCGCGAACAGGGTCAGGGCGACACCATCGGCCTGCTCGAGGCGATGGTCCGGCACTGCCTGGGGATCGGGCGCATCACCGTCCTGGAGGGCATCTTCGGTGCCGTGCGCTATCACGGCATGATCGAGCGGATGCTCGAGGCGGCACCCGGTGCGGCCCTCGTGTACTACCTCGACGTCAGCCTCCCGGAGACGCTGCGCCGTCACTCCGGCAAGCCGATCGCGGGGCACGTGCACGGCGAGGTGGTCGCGTCCTGGTACCGACCCCACGACGTGCTCGGCGTCCCGGGGGAGCAGGTCCTCGGGGAGGACCTCTCGGAGGATCAGCTGGTCGAGAGGATCCTCGGCGACCTCTCCAGGGTCCTCGCCGAACCGCTCACTTCTCCGCCGAGCGCTCCGTGATCGAGAGGTCCAGCGGGAAGTCGATCGCGCTGCCGGGGAAGAGCAGCCGCCCCGCCGCCTGAGCGGTGTTGCGGATCGCCTCCGCGGCGGCCTCGGCCTGCTCCTCGGGGGCGTGCACGATCACCTCGTCGTGCAGGAAGAACGCCAGGTGCGGCCGCCGCGCGAAGACGGGTCCGGAGGCCCGGGCGGCCCGCCCCTCGGGCACCTCCTCGAACCGGCTGAGGGCGAGGCGCAGCCCCGCCATCCAGGACAGCGCCCACTCGGCCGCCGTGCCCTGCACGACGAAGTTCCGGGTGAATCGCCCCCGGTCCCGTGCGGCGCGCCGCGCCCGCTCACCCTCCCCGGCGGGGGCGTCGGCCCCGTGCGCCGCGGCCTGCGCGCGCGTCCACTCCTGCTCGGGGGCGGGGGAGGAGCGGCCGAGCCACGTGGTCACCGTCCCGCCCCGTTCCCCGGTCGCGGCCGCTCCGTCCACCAGCGCCATCGCCGCGGGGAAGCGCTGCCGCAGCCGCGGCACCACCCGTCCGCTGTCCCCGGCGGTTCCCCCGTAGAGCGCCCCGAGCACCCCCACCTTCGCCTCCTGCCGGGTCGCGACGATGCCGGCCTCGACGATGCCGGCGTAGAGGTCGCGGCCGGCGCCGGCGGTGATCATCGCCTCGTCCGCGGCCATGGCGGCGAGCACCCGCGGCTCGAGCTGGGACACGTCGGCGCTGACCAGCATCCAGCCGGGATCGGCGCGCAGGGCCGGCCGCAGCTGCCGCGGGATCTGCAGGGCGCCCCCGCCGCTGGACGCCCACCGCCCGGTGACCACGCCGCCGGGCACGTAGACCGGGCGGTACCGGCCCTCGTGCACCCACTCGTCGATCCACGCCCAGCCGTTCGCCGTCAGCAGGCGGGACATCTTCTTGTAGCGCAGCAGCGGCTCGATCGCCGGATGCTCCTGCTCCTGCAGTTCCCACTGCGAGGTGGAGCGCACGTCGATGCCGGCCCGGTGCAGGGCCCGCAGCAGGCGGGGCGGGGAGTCGAGGGACAGCTGCGGGTCGCCGAGGGCCGCACGCACCTCCGCGCCGACCTCCGCCATGCGGGCGGGCGGCGACCCGGCGGACGGGCGCGGCCCGACGGCCGCCGTGAGGATGCGGTCGTGCTCGGCCACGTCCCAGGGGATGCCGGCGGCCTGCAGCTCGGCGGCGATCAGCGCCCCGGCGGACTCCGCCGCCGCGAGCAGCCGCAGCCGGCCCTTGTCCCGTGCGCCGTCGAGCGCCTCCCGCTGGCGGCCGAGCTCGGCGAGCACCTCGTCGATGTCGTGGGGCACGCCCTGGTCACGCGTGGCCGACGGGTCCAGGTCGAAGAGCGCGTCCCCGCGCCGATCGACCTCCGGTGCGGGATCGACGGGCGTGTCCCAGGCGGTCGCCGCGCGCAGCGCCCGCACGTCCGCGACCAGCTGCGAATGGCGCAGGATCCGGTGCACGAGGCGCAGGTCGAGACAGCGCTCGAGGGTCACCCCGGCGGCCAGCAGGCGCGGATACCAGGTGCGCACGTCCGGGAGCACCCAGCGCGGGCGCACCGCGGCCTCCTGCGCGGCGACGGCCTCCGCGAGTCCCTCGAGGTCGACGGAGGCGGTCGCGAGGACCGTGCCGTCCTCGGCGAGGTCGACCTGGGCGATCCGCCCGTCGGCCGCCCGCCCCAGGGCGGTCCAGACCGGTCTGTCGGCCTCCATCGGGTTCACCAGCCCCGCGCGCGCCAGGCCGGCAGCTCGGGCCGCTCGGCGCCGAGCGTCGTCGGCGCGCCGTGACCGGGGTGCACGGCGGTCGCGTCGGGCAGCACAGCGAAGACCCGGTCCTCGACGTCGCCGAGAAGCTGGGCGAAACGCTCCGGGTCCTGCTGCGTGTTGCCGACCCCGCCGGGGAACAGCGAGTCCCCGGTGAACAGGTGGTCGCCCGCCTCCCCGCCGCGCCACAGCAGCGCGATCGAGCCGGGAGTGTGTCCCCGCAGCGCGATCACCTCGAGCTCCGCCGCGCCGACGCGGATCCGGTCGCCGTGGGCCAGGGGCTCGTCGATCGCGATCCCGGTCTGCTCGCGGATCGACTCCGCGTCCTCCGCGCCGGCGGCGGTGCGCGCTCCGGTCGCCGCGACGACGGCCGCGAGAGCGCCGATGTGGTCGTGGTGGCGGTGGGTGGTGACGATGCGCTCGAGGCGAGCCGGCCCCGCCGGGGCGGAGCCCGCCTCGCCCCCGTTGGGTGAGGCGCCGGTCGGCCCCGCGGGTCCGTCGGCCGCCCCCTCGGCGACGAGGGCCAGGAGCCGCTCGGGCTCGGCGGCCGCGTCGATCAGCAGCTGCGCGCCGGTCGCCCGGCAGGTGAGCAGGTAGGCGTTGTTGTCCATGGGGCCGACGGACAGCGAGCGCAGCGCGAGGGCGGGGGAGGGCGAGGCGGGGGTCTCGGGGTTCATGGGCACCAGGGTATGTCGCACAGCTCTCCTCCGAACAGCTGTTCGAGCGTCGGGCCGCGCCACTACGATGGCCCGGTGACTGAATCGCTGGTCGTCCGTGGTGCGCGCGAGCACAACCTCAAGAACATCGACATCGACATCCCCCGCGACAGGCTGGTGGTGTTCTCCGGCCTGTCCGGCTCGGGCAAGAGCTCCCTCGCCTTCGACACGATCTTCGCCGAGGGGCAGCGGCGCTACGTCGAGTCGCTCTCCGCCTACGCCCGGCAGTTCCTGGGCCAGATGGACAAGCCCTCCGTCGACCTCATCGAGGGGCTCTCCCCGGCGGTCTCGATCGACCAGAAGTCCACCAACCGCAACCCGCGCTCGACCGTCGGCACGATCACCGAGATCTACGACTACCTGCGCCTGCTCTTCTCCCGCACCGGCGTGCAGCACTGCCCGGTGTGCGGCGAGGTCGTCACCTCCTCCTCGGCCGAGCAGATCGTGGACACACTCCTCGACCTCGACGAGGGCACCCGCTTCCAGCTCCTCGCCCCCGTGGTCCAGGGCCGCAAGGGCGAGCACCAGGACCTGCTGTCCTCCCTGCGCTCCCAGGGGTACGCCCGCGCCCGCATCGACGGAGCGACCCGCCGCCTCGACGAGGAGATCTCCCTCGACAAGCGCTACAAGCACACCATCGAGGTGGTCGTCGACCGTCTCGCCGCGAAGCCCGACGCCCGCCGCCGGCTCACCGACTCCGTCGAGACCTCGCTGCGTCTGGCCGAGGGCGTCGTGTTGGTCGAGTTCGTTGACCGCCCCGAGGACGACGAGGACCGCATCCGCCGCTTCTCCGAGAAGCGCGCCTGCCCCAACCAGCACCCGCTCTCGATCGACGACATCGAGCCGCGCACCTTCTCCTTCAACGCCCCCTACGGCGCCTGCCCCGAGTGCACCGGCCTCGGCCAGCGTCTCGAGGTCGATCCCGACCTGGTGATCCCCGACGAGGACCTCACTCTCGCCGAGGGCGCCATCGCCCCCTGGGCCATGGGCTCGACCGACCACCACCAGGAGGTCATGGCGGCTCTCGCCGAGGAGCTCTCCTTCTCGATGGACGTGCCCTGGCGCGCGCTCCCCGAGCGGGCCCGCGAAGCACTGCTGAACGGCAAGGACCACCAGGTCCACGTCCGTTACCGCAACCGCTTCGGCCGCGAGCGCACGTACTCGACCGGCTTCGAGGGCGTCATGACCTTCCTCGAGCGCCGCCACTCGGACACCGAGTCCGACTGGGCCAAGGAGCGCTACGAGCAGTTCATGCGCGAGGTGCCCTGCCCCGCCTGCCGCGGCGCCCGCCTGCGGCCGGAGGTGCTCGCCGTGCGCGTCGGCGGCAGGTCGATCGCCGAGGTCGCCGACATGTCGATCCGCGACGCGCTCGCGTTCCACGAGGGCCTCGAGCTCGGCGTGCGAGAGGCCGCGATCGCCGACGAGGTGCTGCGCGAGATCCGCTCCCGCCTCGGCTTCCTGCTCGACGTGGGCCTCGACTACCTGACCCTCGCCCGCGCCGCCGCGACCCTCTCCGGCGGCGAGGCGCAGCGCATCCGCCTCGCCACCCAGATCGGCTCGGGGCTCGTCGGCGTGCTCTACGTCCTCGACGAGCCGTCGATCGGCCTGCACCAGCGCGACAACGAGCGGCTCATCGCGACGCTCGAGCGGCTGCGCGATCTCGGCAACACCCTGATCGTCGTCGAGCACGACGAGGACACGCTCAACGCCGCCGACTGGGTCGTCGACATCGGCCCGCTCGCCGGCGAGCACGGCGGGAAGGTCGTCCACTCCGGCACGGTCGAGGAGCTCAAGACGAACGCCGAGAGCCTCACCGGCCGCTATCTCTCCGGCGCCCTCGAGATCCCGCTGCCCGACGCCCGCCGGCCCCTTGACCCGGGCCGGACCGTGACCGTCGTCGGCCCGCGCGCCAACAACCTGAAGGGCCAGGACGTCACCTTCCCGCTCGGCGTCCTCACGGCCGTCACCGGCGTCTCCGGCTCGGGCAAGTCCTCCCTGGTCAACGACATCCTCTACGCGGTGCTCGCGAAGGAGCTGAACCGGGCACGGATCGTCCCCGGCCGGCACAAGCGGGTCACGGGCCTCGAGCACCTCGACAAGGTCGTGCACGTGGACCAGTCGCCCATCGGCCGCACTCCACGCTCGAACCCCGCGACCTACACCGGCGTGTGGGACCGGGTGCGGACTCTCTTCGCGCAGACCCACGAGGCGAAGATGCGCGGCTACACCGCCGGCCGCTTCTCCTTCAACGTCAAGGGCGGCCGCTGCGAGGCCTGCTCGGGCGACGGCACGCTGAAGATCGAGATGAACTTCCTGCCGGACGTCTACGTACAGTGCGAGGTCTGCCACGGCAGGCGGTACAACCGCGAGACCCTCGAGGTGCACTTCAAGGACAAGAACGTCGCCGAGGTCCTCGACATGTCGATCGCGGAGGCGCTCGAGTTCTTCGACGCGGTCCCCGCGATCCGCCGGCAGATGCAGACGCTCGTCGACGTGGGCCTCGGCTACGTGAAGCTCGGCCAGTCCGCGACGACGCTCTCCGGCGGCGAGGCGCAGCGCGTCAAGCTCGCCTCCGAGCTGCACAAGCGCTCCAACGGGCGCACCGTCTACGTCCTCGACGAGCCGACCACCGGTCTCCACTTCGAGGACGTGCGCAAGCTGCTCGAGGTGCTCGGCGGACTCGTGGACAAGGGCAACACCGTCATCGTCATCGAGCACAACCTCGACGTCATCAAGACGGCCGACCACGTGATCGACCTCGGCCCCGAGGGTGGATCCGGCGGCGGCACGGTCGTCGCGACCGGCACTCCCGAGCAGATCGCGGCGCATCCCGACTCCCACACCGGCCGCTTCCTCGCCCCGCTGCTGCAGTCAGGACGCTCCGGCCGCGCCGTGCGAGGCTGAGGCATGGCAGATCCCTCGACCTACCGTCCCGCGACGCGGGACATCCCCACCCGTCCCGGGGTGTACCGCTTCCGGGACGAGCACGGCCGCGTGATCTACGTCGGCAAGGCGAAGAACCTCCGCCAGCGCCTCGTGAATTATTTCCAGGACCTCGCGGTGCTGCATGAGCGCACCCGTCGCATGGTCACCACGGCCGCGAGCGTCGAGTGGACCGTCGTCGGCACCGAGGTCGAGGCGCTCACGCTCGAGTACACCTGGATCAAGGAGTTCGACCCGCGGTTCAACGTCAAGTTCCGTGACGACAAGTCCTACCCCTATCTCGTGCTGACGATGGGGGAGGCGGTGCCGCGGGTCCACATCACCCGTCGGCCCCGCCCCAAGGGCGACCGCGTGTTCGGGCCGTATCCGCAGGTGGGCGCGATCCGGGAGACCCTCGACCTGATGCTGCGGGTCTTCCCGGTGCGCTCCTGCAGCGCGGGCGTCTACCGCCGTGCCGAGCGCTCCGGGAGGCCGTGCCTGCTGGGCTTCATCGGGAAGTGCTCCGCGCCCTGCACCGGAGAGATCTCCGAGGCGGAGCACCGGCAGCTCGCCGAGCAGTTCGCGGACTTCATGGCCGGGAACACGGCGACCTACACGCGCCGCCTCGAGCGGCAGATGCGTGACGCCGCCGCGGCGATGGACTACGAGCGCGCCGCCGCCCTGCGCGACGATCTCGCGGCCCTCGACGCGGTCATGTCCAAGAACTCGGTGGTCCTCTCCGACGCGACCGACGCGGACCTCATCGGCCTCGTCCAGGATGAGCTCGAGGCGTCCGTGCAGGTCTTCCACGTGCGCGGCGGCCGGATCCGAGGCCAGCGCGGCTGGACCGCGGAGATCCTCGACGAGTCCACCGCCCCGGATCTCGTCGAGCGCGCCCTGACCACCCTGTACGCCGAGGGCACCGCCCCGCGCGAGGTGCTCGTCCCCGTCCTGCCCCCCGACCTCGAGCAGGTCCGCGAGCTGCTGGGCCGCACCGTCGACCTGCGCGTCCCCCAGCGCGGCGAGAAGAAGGACCTCCTCGCCACCGTCACGGAGAACGCCGAGGAGGCGCTGCGGCTGCATCGGCTGAAGCGCACCGGCGACCTCACCGCCCGCACGAAGGCCCTCGAGGACCTGGGGGAGGCGCTCGGCCTCGACGACGCCCCGCTGCGCATCGAGTGCTACGACATCTCCCACTCGCAGGGCACCAACGTCGTCGGCTCCCAGGTGGTCTTCGAGGACGGTCTGCCGAAGAAGAGCGAGTACCGCCGCTACTCCGTGACCGGCACCGCCGCCCGCGACGACACCGCCTCGATGTACGACGTCATCACGCGGCGTCTCAAGCACCACCTCGATCCGCCGGACCCGGCCGACGACGACGCGACCCCGGGACGGCACCGCCGCTTCGCCTACCCGCCCTCGCTGATCCTCGTCGACGGCGGACCGCCCCAGGTCGCCGCCGCCCAGCGCGCCATGGACGACCTCGGCATCACCGACATCGCCCTCGCCGGCATCGCCAAACGGCTCGAGGAGATCTGGCTGCCGGGCGAGGAGTACCCGGTGATCCTGCCCCGCACCAGCGAGGCGCTGTTCCTCGTGCAGCGTCTCCGCGACGAGGCCCACCGCTTCGCGATCACCTTCCACCGGTCCAAGCGCGGGCGGGCGATGCAGGCGAGCGCCCTTGACGGCATCCCGGGGCTCGGCCCCGCGCGGCGGCGCGCGCTGCTGGACCGCTTCGTCACCGTCTCCGCGATCCGGGCGGCGAGTGAGGAGGACCTCGTCGAGGTCGACGGGATCGGTCCCGCACTCGCCGCGTCGATCCTGGCCGCGCTAACATCCGAGGGGGCAGCGGTCGCCTCCGACGAGGGGGCGGCCCCGGAGGACCAGGGGCTCGACGTGGTCATCGACATGGCCACCGGCGAGATCCTCGACCGGGAGCCGACGGCCCGCGCCGCCGCCCCGGACCCCGACTCGGAAGGAGCCCCCGGTGACCGCTGAGGAGTCCCGCGACGGCACGGATCCCGTTCCGCCGATCGACCCCGCCCCGCCCGCGCAGAACCGCTCGGAAGAACCCCCGGAGCGCGCTCCGCGGGCCGATCCCCCGGAGCCGTCCGCGCCCGACCATGCACGGGACCGCGACGAGGAAGGTGATCCGCGCGGCGACGTCGTGATCATCACCGGTCTCGCCGGCGCCGGCCGGGAGACCGCCGCCCACGCCCTCGAGGACATGGGCTGGTACGTCGTCTACAACATCGTCCCGCAGCTGATCCCGGCGATGCTCGAGCTGCAGGCCTCCGCGAAGGGTCGCGACTACCGCGTCGCCGTGGTGGTCGACCCCCGCTCGGGCCCGTTCTTCTCCGAGCTCGGGGACGTGGTCGCGGAGCTGCGCCGCACCCAGCACCGGGTGCGCCTGGTGTTCCTCACGGCCGACGAGAGCACTCTCGTGCGCCGCTTCGACTCGGTGCGCCGCCCCCACCCCCTCGCCGGGGAGGAGGGCGTGCTCGAGGGCATGCGCCGCGAGCGCGAGATGCTCGCCGCCTATCGTCGGATGGCCGACCTGGTCATCGACACCTCCCCGCTCAACGTCCACCAGCTGACGATGAAGATGCGCACCGTCTTCGGGACGGTGCAGGAGCAGCGGCTGACTGTCACGATGCTCTCCTTCGGCTTCAAGTACGGCATCCCGCTCGAGGCCGATCACGTCAGCGACGTGCGCTTCATCCCCAATCCCTACTGGGTGCCGGAGCTGAAGCCGAAGCGCGGCACCGACCCCGAGGTCGCCGACTTCGTGCTCTCCGACGCCAATGCCGCGGAGTTCGTGGACCGCTACCTCGAGATGATCACCCCGGTGCTGCGCGGGTACAGCGCCGAGAACAAGCACTTCACCACTCTCGCGATCGGCTGCACCGGCGGGAAGCATCGCTCCGTGGCGGTGAGCGAGCGGATCGGCGACGAGCTGCGCCGCGCCGGCCACGCCGTGCGGATCCGGCACCGGGATCTGGGGCGCGAATGAGCATCGCCCCCCGCTCCCGACGCGGCAGCTCGCCGCTCGTCCCCGGCCGCTCGCTGCGCGCCCGCCGCGGTGGCCGCGGCGCCCCGGACCGCCCGCTGCGGGTCGTCGCCCTCGGCGGCGGCCACGGTCTCGCCGCGAACCTGCGCGCCCTGCGTCTGCTGGCCGACGACATCACCGCGGTGGTCACCGTCGCCGATAACGGCGGCTCCTCCGGCCGCATCCGCACCGAGATGCCGGTGCTGCCCCCGGGCGACCTGCGGATGGCCCTCGCCGCCCTGTGCGAGGACTCCGATTGGGGATCGATCTGGGGCGATGTCATCCAGCACCGCTTCCAGACCGACGGCGAGCTGGACGGGCACGCCCTCGGGAACCTCCTGATCGTCGCGCTCTGGCAGATCCTCGACGACCCCGTCGAGGGGCTCGAGCAGATGGCGGCGCTCCTCGGGGCCCGCGGCCGCGTGCTGCCCATGGCGCTGGACCCGCTCGACATCGAGGCGGACGTACGCAGCGCCGACGGCACCCTGCGCACCGTGTCCGGCCAGTGGCAGGTCGCCACGGCGGAGGGCCGCGTCCAGGAGGTGCGGCTGGACCCGCCGCGCCCCCGGGTGCCCGAGGAGGTGATCGAGGCGATCCAGCGCGCCGACTGGGTCATCGTCGGGCCGGGGTCCTGGTACACCTCCGTGATGCCGCACCTGATCATCCCGGAGATCGCGGAGGCGATCCGCACCACGTCGGCGCGGCGCTGCATCACCACAAACCTCTCCAGCGGCTCGCAGGAGTCGGAGGGCATGACCAGCCTCGACATGCTCGATGTGCTGCTCGAGATCGCTCCGGGCATCCGCTTCGACGCCCTGCTCGCCGATCCCTCCGCCCTCGAGGACGCGCTCGGCCTCGCCGAGGCCGCCGGCCAGCGGGGCATCCGTGCCCTGCTGCGCCAGGTGAGCGTCGGCGACGGCACACCCCATCACGACCCGGTGCGCCTCGCCGCCGCGTACCGAGACCTGTTCGACGACGCCTACGGCGACGTCGAGTCCGCAGACGCCCCCCAGGAGGACACCCATGGCGCTGACCGGTGAGGCCAAGGAGGAGCTCAGCCATCTCGAGGTGACCCGGCCCTCAGCGCGCAAGGCCGAGGCGGCGGCGATGCTCCGCTTCGCGGGCGGACTCCATCTCGTCGCCGGCCGGGTCGTGGTCGAGGCGGAGCTGGACTCCGCGGCGGTCGCGCGCCGTCTGCACGGGATCATTGCCGAGATGTACGGGCACCGGGCCGAGCTGGCGGTCCTCGCACCCTCGGGCATCCGGCGCACCACCCGCTACCTGGTCCGGGTGGACCGCGAGGGCGGCATGCTGGCCCGGCAGGCGGGGCTGCTCGACGCCCGGGGGCGCCCGGTGCGGGGGATGCCGCCCTTCGTCGTCGGCGGGGCGATCGCCGACGCGGAGGCCGCATGGCGCGGGGCCTTCCTCGCCCGGGGGACCCTCACCGAGCCGGGGCGCGCCTCGGCGCTCGAGCTCTCCTGCCCCGGACCGGAGGTGGCGCTGGCGATGGTCGGCGCGGCGCGCCGCCTGGGTGTCGCCTCGAAGGCGCGCGAGGCTCGCGGAGCGGACCGCGTGGTGCTGCGCGACGGCGACGCGATCTCCGCCCTGCTCACCCGGATGGGTGCCCACGACACCGTCCTCACCTGGGAGGACCGTCGGACCAAGCGGGAGGTCAAGGCCACCGCGCACCGGCTGGCGAACTTCGACGACGCGAACCTCCGCCGCTCTGCACGGGCCGCGGTGGCCGCCGGGCAGCGGGTCCAGCGGGCGCTGGAGATCCTCGGCGACGAGGTTCCCGAGCATCTCGGGCACGCCGGGCGTCTCCGGCTCGAGCACCGTCAGGCGAGCCTCGAGGAGCTCGGACGGCTCGCCGACCCGCCGCTCACGAAGGACGCCGTGGCCGGTCGTATCCGGCGCCTGCTCGCCATGGCGGACAAGCAGGCGGAGGAGCTCGGCATCCCCGGGACCGAAGACGGAGTGGACGAGGACCAGTTACCCCCGTCACCCGACGCCGGGCATTGATAGGATCACAGCGGTCGTCGGTCACATCCGGCGCCGTCCGAGCGTACGAGGGCGTGCGCGCCAGTGTTCATATTTCACAGAGGACCTGTGAATCTAGGAGGAACCGTGACCATTAAGGTCGGAATCAACGGGTTCGGTCGCATCGGCCGCAACTTCCTGCGCGCCGCGCTCGAGCAGAAGGCAGACATCCAGATCGTCGGTGTGAACGACCTCACCGACAACGCCACGCTCGCGAACCTGATCAAGTACGACTCGATCGGCGGCGTGCTGCCCTACGACGTCTCCCACGACGAGACCTCGATCACCGTCGGCGACAACACCTTCAAGGCGTACGCCGAGCGCGACCCCAAGAACATCCCGTGGGGCGAGATCGGTGCGGACGTCGTCATCGAGTCCACCGGCATCTTCACCGACGCCGAGAAGGCCAAGGCCCACATCGAGGCCGGCGCCAAGAAGGTCATCATCTCCGCTCCGGCGAAGAACGAGGACGCCACCTTCGTGATCGGTGTGAACGAGGGCGACTACGACCCCGCCAACCACCACATCGTCTCCAACGCGTCCTGCACCACCAACAGCCTCGCGCCGGTGGCCAAGGTCCTCAACGACGAGTTCGGCATCGTCAAGGGCCTCATGACCACCATCCACGCCTACACCTCGGACCAGGTGCTCCAGGACGGCCCCCACAAGGACCCGCGTCGTGCACGCGCCGCCGCCCTGAACATCGTTCCCACCACGACCGGTGCGGCCAAGGCCGTGGCGCTCGTGCTCCCCGAGCTCAAGGGCAAGCTCGACGGCTACTCGCTGCGCGTGCCGGTCCCCACCGGCTCGATCACCGACCTCACCTTCGAGGCGTCCCGCGAGGTCACCATCGAGGAGATCAACGCCGCGGTGAAGAAGGCGGCCGAGGGCCCGCTCAAGGGCATCCTCCGCTACACCGAGGACCCGATCGTCTCCAAGGACATCGAGGGCGACCCGCACTCCTCGATCTTCGACGCGCAGCTCACCAAGGTGAACGGCAACCTCGTGAAGATCTTCGCCTGGTACGACAACGAGTGGGGCTTCTCGAACCGCCTCGTCGAGCTCTCGCAGCTCGTCGGCAAGTCCCTCTGACCTCCTCGTCCTTCGACGAGCTGGACAGCTCAGGAGCCCGCCGGCGCCAACCCGTAGGGTCGGCGCCCGGCGGGCTCCTCTCGTCACGGCTCCTCGCCGGGCGCGAGCGAGCCCCCGGCCCCGGCGGGGCCCCTGCCCCTCAGCAAAGGAAGCACCAGTGCTCAAGACCTTCGAATCGCTCGGCGACGTGCGCGGCAAGCGCGTCATCGTCCGCGCCGACCTCAACGTGCCGCTCGACGGCACCACCATCACCGACGACGGCCGCATCCGTGCCGCGCTGCCCACCCTGACCCGGCTGGTCGAGGGCGGCGCCCGCGTCGTCGTGATCTCCCACCTGGGTCGCCCGAAGGGCGCCCCGGAGGACAAGTACTCGCTGCGCCCCGTCGTGGCCCGCCTCGGCGAGCTGCTCGGCCAGGAGGTCGCCTTCGCGACCGACACCGTGGGCGAGTCCGCCCGCTCGGTCGTCGACGCCCTCGAGGACGGCCGCGTCGCGATCCTCGAGAACCTGCGCTTCAACGCGGGCGAGACCGCGAAGGACGACGCCGAGCGCCTCGCCTTCGCCGAGCAGATCGCCGCCCTCGGCGACGCCTTCGTCTCCGACGGCTTCGGCGTCGTGCACCGCAAGCAGGCGTCCGTCTATGAGCTCGCCACCCTGCTCCCGGCCGCCGCCGGCGAGCTGGTTCTGCGCGAGGTCGAGGCGCTCCGCAAGGTCACCGACGAGCCCGAGCGCCCCTTCGTGGTCGTCCTCGGCGGCGCGAAGATCGCCGACAAGCTCGCCGTCATCGACAACCTCCTCGGCAAGGCCGACCGCATCCTCATCGGCGGCGGCATGGCCTACACCTTCCAGAAGGCCCAGGGCCTCGAGATCGGCAAGTCGCTGCTCGACGAGTCGAAGATCGATGTCGTCGCCGAGTACCTGCAGCGCGCCGCCGCGAACGGCGTCGAGCTCGTGCTGCCCGTGGACACCGTCGTCGCCGCGGAGTTCTCCGCCGACGCGGAGGCCACCGTCGTCCCGGCCGACGGGATCCCCGCCGACCAGGAGGGCATGGACATCGGCCCGAAGACCGCCGCGCTGTTCGGCGAGAAGATGGCGGACGCCAAGACCGTGTTCTGGAACGGCCCGATGGGTGTGTTCGAGTTCGAGACGTTCGCCGCCGGCACCCGCGCCGTCGCCGAGCACCTGGCCGACGCGCCGGGCTACACCGTGGTCGGCGGCGGGGATTCCGCCGCGGCCGTGCGCCTCCTCGGCGTCGACGAGGAGCGCTTCTCGCACATCTCCACCGGCGGCGGTGCGAGCCTCGAGCTCATCGAGGGCAAGGAGCTGCCGGGCATCGCGATCCTCGAGGAGGGCACCAAGTGACCACCCGTACCCCGCTCATGGCGGGCAACTGGAAGATGAACCTCGACTGGAAGCAGGGCCTCGCCCTCGTCGAGGAGCTCGGCGAGCAGCTGAAGGACGTCGACACCACCAAGGTCGACACCGTGGTGCTGCCCCCGTTCGTGGACCTCCGCACCGTGCAGGTCGCGGTCGACTCCGGCAAGCTCCCGATCGCCTACGGCGGCCAGGACCTCTCCGCGCACGAGTCCGGCGCCTACACCGGCGAGATCTCCGGCCAGATGCTGACGGCGCTGGGCTGCACCTATGTGGCGATCGGCCACTCGGAGCGCCGCCAGTACCACGGCGAGACCGAGGAGCTCACGAACGCCAAGGTGAAGGCCGCCTTCGCCGCGGGCCTCACCCCGATCCTGTGCGTCGGCGAGCCGCTCGAGGAGCGGCAGGCCGGCAAGCAGGTCGAGTACTCCCTCGCCCAGGTCGAGGGCGGCCTCGAGGGCCTCACCGCCGAGCAGGTCGCTGTGAGCGTCATCGCCTACGAGCCCGTGTGGGCCATCGGCACCGGCGAGGTCGCCACCCCGGACGATGCGCAGGAGGTCTGCGCCGCGATCCGCGAGTGGGTCCGCGCGAAGCACGGGGACACCGCGGCCGACGCCGTGCGCGTCCTCTACGGCGGCAGCGTCAAGTCCGCCAACGTCGCCGAGCTGATGGAGAAGCCCGACGTCGACGGTGCCCTCGTGGGCGGCGCCTCGCTGAAGGCGGAGGAGTTCGCGAAGATCGCCGGCTACCAGGGCTGAGACAGCCTCGGACGGGCCGGAGCCGCCAGAGCTGATCCTGGGGGCTCCGGCCCACCGGCGCAGCGAGAGCCTCCCCACGCGGGCCGGACCTCCCGAGGTCCGGCCCGTGCCGTATCCTGGATCGGTCCGTCCCCCACCCGGAAGGTGTCGTCCCCCGTGGATCTGTCCCTCCTGAAGCTCATCCTCCAGATCGTGATGGTCGTCAGCGGCCTTCTCGCGATCATGCTCGTGCTCCTGCACAAGGGACGCGGCGGTGGGCTCTCCGACATGTTCGGCGGCGGCGTCTCCGCCTCTGCGAGCGCCTCGGGCGTGGCGGAGCGGAACCTCAACCGGCTCACCGTGGGCATGGCCGTGATCTGGGGCCTGTGCTGCATCGGTCTCGGCATCATCGAGCGCCTGATCTGAGCCCGCGGCGCCTTCGCGTCGGCCCCTCCTTTCGAAGCCCCCGCTCCTGGCGGGGGCTTCGTCGTGTCCGGGGGCGGGCGGGCGGAGCGTTGCCGGGGCGGGGCCGCGGGCCGGAGGCGGGAACGGCGACGGGGCGGCTCCCCGGAGGGAACCGCCCCGTCGGGCGCCAGAACGTGGCGTGGGCCGCTCTCAGCCCTCGGCGAGCTGCGAGGCCGCAGCCTCGTCGAGATACCAGGTGGTCGACTCGAGACCGCGCACCGCGGAGGCCGGGACCGTCCAGGGGGAGATCTCGCCATGACCCGCGGCCACGGCAGCGGCCTTCTCCTCACCGGCGACCAGGAGAGCCACGTGACGCGCCGAGTTCAGCACCGGCCAGGTCAGGGAGATCCGGGAGGCCGGCGGCTTCGGGGAGTCGGTGACGGGGATCGCGCTGGCACCGGCCTGCTGCTGGTCCGGATGCTCCGGGAACAGCGAGGCGACGTGACCGTCGGGCCCGACGCCCAGCAGGAGCACGTCGAAGAACGCGCGTCCCCGGGTGCGGAACGGCTCGTCGCCGCCCGCCGCGTCGAGCTGCTGCCCGTACCAGGCGGCCGCCTCGTCGAGGGACATGCCGTCGGCGGGGGAGGGCATCACATGCACGTTGCGGGGGAGCAGCCCGGCCGCGAGGAGCGGCTCGATCAGGCCCGCCCGCACGGCGACCTCGTTGCGCTCGTCGGAGTCGGGGTCGACGTACCGCTCGTCGCCCCACCAGAGATGCAGGCGAGCGGCGTCCACCCCGGCGGCGGAGAATGCCGCGGGCAGGGCCGCCGCGGTCGCCGTGCCGACGGTCCCGCCGGTGACGACCAGGTGTGCGACGGTCCGCTCGGACTGCGCCTCCGCGAGCCGGGCGGCGACGTCGGTCGCGGCGGCCTCCGCCAGCGCAGCGGCGTCGGCGACGACCGTGTCGGTCGGCTCGGGCTTGCCCGAGGCATAGGTCGCGAAATCGTCGATGCCGGTGAAGGCGCTCGCGAGCACCTCCCCGTACACCTCGTCGGGATCCAGGCGGCGCAGCTCCTCGGCGAGGAGCTCGTCGAGGCTGCGGCGCGGCATGGTGACGTGCTGTCGGTTGTCGTCCCCGGGCAGGGTCATGACGATCGCCTCGTCGCTCACCCGCGTCAGCTCGATGGTGCCGTCGGCGCGGTGCAGGCGCACCCCGTGCACGCCGGGTATGTCCTTGCCCTCGCCGGTCGGCTCGACGATCTCCGCCTCGATCCCGAGGGCGTGCTCGAGCCAGGCCGACATCAGGACGACCGATGGGTTCTCGGCGGCGCCGGAGACCTCGATGCGCTGGGGCACGGAGACCGGCGGCACCTCGAAGACGCTCGCCAGCAGGCCCCGCCAGCGAGTCAGACGCGACCAGGCCAGGTCCGAGTCGCCGCTCGCATAGCCGCGGCGGAGACGCTTCAGGGTCGCGACGGGGGACTCGCAGGCGGCGGCGTCGGTGATGCGCCGCTGGGACATGGAGCCGAGCACGTCGTGCACGGGGGAGGAGGGGGCGTTCTCGGGCCACCAGGTGACGATCGGCGCATCCGGGAGCAGGAGCGCCATCACCAGGGTGTCCAAGGAGCTCATGATCTCGCCGCGGGCGCGGAGGATCACGATCTCCCCGGCGCCGGCGTCGCGGCCCACGCGGATCTCGGCGTCCAGCCCGGAGCTCTCTGCCTCGGGATCGGCGTCGACCACGATCACCCGCGCGGGGTGCTCGTGGCTCGCGCTGATCGCGGCGTGGAGCGGCTCCTCGAGGTCACCGGTGGCGATGATGATGAGCGTGAGGACCCGGCCGATGGTGTTCGCGCCGAAGGTCTCCCGCATCTCGATCATCTTCTTGTCGATGGCCGAGGCGGTGGTGTCTTGCAGGGTGGTGATCACGGTCGCCTCCAGGTACGTCCGTCGCGGGCGAGCATCTCGTGGGCGGTGTCCGGGCCCCAGGTGCCGGGTCGGTACGGGGCCGGCTTCAGGTTCTCGGCCCAGTACTCGGTGATGGGGTCGAGGATCTTCCAGGAGAGCTCGACCTCCTTCTGGCGCGGGAACAGCGGCGGGTCGCCGAGCAGCATGTCCAGGATGAGGCGCTCGTACGCCTCGGGGGACTCCTCGGTGAAGTTCATGCCGTAGGCGAAGTCCATGGTCACGTCGCGCACCTCCATCTGGGTGCCGGGGACCTTGGAGCCGAAGCGCATGGTCACGCCCTCGTCGGGCTGCACACGGATGACGATCGCGTTCTGGCCCAGGTCCGCGGTGTCGGTGGAGCGGAAGGGCAGGAACGGAGCCCGCTTGAGCACGACCGCGATCTCGGTGACGCGGCGACCCAGACGCTTGCCGGCCCGCAGGTAGAAGGGCACCCCGGCCCAGCGACGGGTGGCGATGTCCAGGCGCATCGCCGCGAAGGTCTCGGTGACCGAGTCCGCGGGGATGCCGTCCTCCTCGAGGTAGGGGCGCACCTGCTCGCCGCCCTGCCAGCCGCCGACGTACTGGCCGCGGGCGGTGTGGGCGCCGAGATCCTCGGGCAGCTCGACGGCTGCGAGCACCTTCTCCTTCTCGGCTCGGAGGTCCGAGGCGCGGAAGGAGACGGGCTCCTCCATGGCGGTCAGCGCGAGCAGCTGCAGGAGGTGGTTCTGGATGACGTCGCGCGCGGTGCCGATGCCGTCGTAGTAGCCGGCGCGGGAGCCGATGCCGATGTCCTCGGCCATCGTGATCTGCACGTGGTCGACGTAGTTCGCGTTCCACACGGGCTCGAACTGCTGGTTCGCGAAGCGCAGCGCGAGGATGTTCTGCACCGTCTCCTTGCCGAGGTAGTGGTCGATGCGGAAGACGTCCTCGGGGCGGAACGCCTTCTCGACCACGTCGTTCAGCTCGCGCGCCGAGGCGAGGTCGTGCCCGAAGGGCTTCTCGATGACGACGCGCCTCCACGAGCCGTCGCGCGGGGTGTTCAGGCCCGAGTTCGCGAGCTGCTCGCACACCTGCGGGAAGGCGTCCGGCGGGATCGACAGGTAGAAGGCGTGGTTGCCGCCGGTGCCGCGGGTGCGGTCCAGCTCGCCGACCACCTCGGTGAGCCGTTCGAAGGCGGCGGGGTCGTCGAAGGTGCCGGTGACGAAGCGGAGACCGCCGCGGAGCTGCTCGAAGACGCTCTCCGAGAAGCCGGTGCGGGAGTGCTCGGAGACGCTCTTGCGCACGTAGTCGGCGAAGTCGTCGTCGGACCAGTCGCGTCGGCCGTAGCCGACGAGGCCGAAGCTCGGCGGCAGCAGCCCGCGGTGGGTGAGGTCGTAGATCGCCGGCAGCAGCTTCTTGCGGGCGAGATCGCCGGTGACGCCGAACATCACCATGGAGGAGGGCCCGGCGATCAGAGGCAGCCGACGGTCGCGCGGATCCCGCAGCGGGTTGTCGACCTCCGGCCCCTCGGTCCCGGACGGGGGAGTGCTGGTATCGGTCACGATGGT
Source organism: Brachybacterium sp. J144 (assembly GCF_036321705.1). Classification (NCBI taxonomy): domain Bacteria; kingdom Bacillati; phylum Actinomycetota; class Actinomycetes; order Micrococcales; family Dermabacteraceae; genus Brachybacterium; species Brachybacterium sp. J144. The sequence goes on along the minus strand of NZ_JAZDCG010000028.1, from coordinate 1,329 downwards.
CCTTTCTCGGACACGGACTGGCGAGAGCACGGCCCGCCCCGGAAGGGGCGGGACCGTGCTCGTGGAGCGGGAGAGGATCAGGCGCGCGCGGCGTCGACGGAGGTCGACACGGTCGCGATGAGCTCCTCCCAGGCCTTCTCGAACTTCTCGACACCCTCGCGCTCGAGCAGCGCAAAGACATCGGCCAGGTCGACCCCGGCCTCGGCGACGCGCTCGAGCACGGACTCGCCGGTGGCCGCGGTCTCGGCGGAGAGCGCGGCTGCCGGCTCGGAGTGGTCGGCGGCGGCCTCGAGGGTCTTCTCCGGCATGGTGTTCACGGTCGGATCGGCCACGAGACGGTCGACGTACAGCGTATCGGGGTAGTCGGGGTTCTTGACGCCGGTGGACGCCCACAGAGCGCGCTGCACATTGGCGCCCTGGGCCTTCAGGGCCTCGAAGCGCTGCGCGGAGAACGCGGCGAGGTACTCGCCGAAGGCGGCCTGGGCGTTCGCGACGCCGGAGCTGCCGCGGAGGGTCTCCGCCTCGCCGCCGAGGGCCTCGAGGCGCTTGTCGATCTCGGTGTCGACGCGGGAGACGAAGAACGAGGCGACCGAGTGGATGGTCGCGAGGTCCTTCCCGGCCGCGGCGGCCTGCTCGAGACCGGTCAGGTAGGCGTCGATGACCTCCTGGTAGCGCTCGACCGAGAAGATCAGGGTCACGTTCACGCTGATGCCCTCGGCGATGACCGCGGTGATCGCGGGCAGGCCGGCCTCAGTGGCGGGGATCTTGATCATCACGTTCTCGCGGCCGACGACCTCGAACAGGTGCTTGGCCTGCACGATGGTCTTCTCGGTCTCGTGGGCCAGGCGCGGGTCGACCTCGATGGAGACGCGGCCGTCGAAGCCCTTGGAGGAGGCGTAGACGTCGGCGAAGAGGTCCGCCGCGGTGCGCACGTCGTCGGTGGTGAGCTTCTCGATGACAGCGTCGACGTCCTTGCCCTCGGCGGCGAGGGTGCGGATGTCGGCGTCGTACTCGTCGGAGCCGGAGATCGCGGCCTGGAAGATCGAGGGGTTCGTGGTCACGCCCACGATGTTGCGGGTGGCGATCAGCTCGGCGAGGTTGCCGGACTCGAGCCGCTTGCGGGAGAGGTCGTCAAGCCAGATGGAGACGCCGGAGTCGGTGAGGGCCTGGGTGCGGGTGTTCTGGGACATCGTGTTCCTTCCGGGCGGGGAGCGCCCTGTCTCGGACAGATGGGAGGGGAGATGAGGTGGGGAGAGAAGTGGGGGGGGGGGGGGGGGGGGGGGACGCCCCCCCAGGGGGTAAGAAGCCGATTGTGCTCGCCCACTCCCT
>NZ_JAZDCG010000027.1:0-43904 GCF_036321705.1 Brachybacterium sp. J144 | reverse complement strand
GGGGGGGGGGGGGGGGGGGGGGGGGGGGGGGAGGGAGGGGTGGGGGGGGGCCATGTGTCCCCCCCCCCCCGCGGGTGGATCAGGCGCCGGCTGCGGCGATCGAGTCCTTGGCGGCAGCCACGACCGCCTCGGCGGTGAAGCCGTACTCGCGGAAGAGGGTCTTCGCGTCGGCGGAGGCGCCGTAGTGCTCGAGCGACACGGCGCGACCGTAGGTGCCGAGGAAGCGGTACCACGGCATGGCGATGCCGGCCTCGACGGTGACGCGGGCGGTCACCGTGGAGGGGAGCACGGACTCCTTGTACTCGTCGGACTGCTCGTCGAACCACTCGACGGACGGCATGGAGACGAGGCGGGTGGGGGTGCCCTCGGCCTCGAGCTGCTTCTGCGCCTCGGCGGCGTACTGCACCTCGGAGCCGGTGGCGATGAGGATGACCTCCGGCGTGCCGGTCGAGGCCTCCTTCATGACGTAGCCGCCCTTCGACAGGTTCTCGGCACCGGCGTACTCGGTGCGGTCGAAGGTGGGCAGCGCCTGGCGGGAGAGAATCAGGCCGACGGGGCCGTTGTCGCGCTCCAGCAGGGCCTTCCAGGCCTGCGCGGTCTCGTTCGCGTCCGCGGGGCGCACGATCGAGAGGTTCGGGATCGCGCGGTAGGCCGCGAGGTGCTCCACCGGCTGGTGGGTCGGGCCGTCCTCGCCCAGGCCGATGGAGTCATGGGTCCACACGTAGGTGGCCGGGGTCTTCATCAGCGAGGCGAGGCGGACGGCGCCGCGCATGTAGTCCGCGAACTGGAAGAAGGTGCCGCCGTAGGGGCGGGTCAGGCCGTGGAGCGAGATCCCGGAGAGAATCGCGCCCATGCCGTGCTCGCGGATGCCGAAGTGGAGGGTGCGGCCGTACTGATCGCCCGCGAACTCGGAGGAGCTGAGCTCGGCGGGGAGGAAGGAGGGCTCGCCCTTCATGGTGGTGTTGTTCGAGCCGGCGAGGTCGGCGGAGCCGCCCCACAGCTCGGGCATGACGGCGGCGAGCTCGCCGAGGACCTTGCCGGAGGCGGCGCGGGTGGCGATGCCCTTCTCGTCGGCCTCGAAGGTCGGGAACGCCTCGGCGAAGCCCTCGGGCAGCTCGCGGGCCTGCAGGCGGTCCAGGAGGGCCGCGGCGTCGGCGTTGGCGGAGCGCCAGGCCTGGTAGCCCTGCTCCCAGTCCGCCTTCACGGCGGCGGCGCGCTCGGCGAGGCCTCGGGTGTGGGCGAGGACGTCCTCGTCGACCTGGAAGGTCTGCTCCGGGTCGAAGCCGACGGCCTCCTTGAGGCCCTTGACGCCCTCGGCGCCGAGCTTCGCGCCGTGGACGCTGTGGGAGCCGGCGAGCTCGGGGATCGGCCAGCCGATCACGGTGCGGAGGCGGATGAAGGTCGGCTTGTCGGTGACCTTCTGGCCTTCGAGGATCGCGTCCTTCAGCGCCGCGACGTCCTCGACGTACTCGGTCCCGCCGTTGGTCCAGTCGACGGTGCGGACGTCCCAGCCGTAAGCCTCGTAGCGCGCCGCGGTGTCCTCGGTGAAGGCGATCGAGGTGTCGCCCTCGATCGAGATCTCGTTGTCGTCCCAGATCACGATGAGGTTGCCGAGCTGCTGGGTGCCGGCGAGGGAGCTGGCCTCGGAGGAGACGCCCTCCTGCAGGTCGCCGTCGGAGGCGATCACGTAGGTGAAGTGGTCGAAGGGGCTCTCGCCCGCGGCGGCCTCGGGATCGAGCAGGCCGCGCTCGCGGCGCTGGGCCATGGCGAAGCCGACCGCGGAGGAGATGCCCTGGCCGAGCGGGCCGGTGGTGATCTCCACGCCCTTCGTGTGGAAGTTCTCGGGGTGGCCCGGGGTCTTTGAGCCCCAGGTGCGCAGCTCCTCGATGTCCTTCTTCTCGAGGCCGAAGCCGCCGAGGAAGAGCTGGATGTACTGGGTCAGGCTCGAGTGGCCCGCGGAGAGCACGAACCGGTCGCGGCCGAGCCACGCCGGATCGGTCGGGTCGTGCCGCATGACGTCCTGGTAGAGGAGGTAGGCGGCGGGCGCGAGGCTCACGGCGGTGCCGGGGTGGCCGTTGCCGACCTTCTCGACGGCGTCGGCCGCGAGCACGCGCACGGTGTCGACGGCGCGCTTGTCGAGCTCGGTCCAGCCCTCGGGGGCCTTGAAGGTGTCGGTCATGTGTGCTTCCTTTCGCCGGGCAGCGGCGTTCGGCCGCTTCATTCGACAGCCCCGCCGGTCGCGCCACGCCGGGTCGGTGCGGCGGGTGCCGCGAGGTCCCCGGGGGCGAGGGCGGAGCGATGCGACCACCTTAATGCGCTCACGACAGCAACGGTGATCGCGTTCAGCCTGTTGTCGTCCGCTGTTCGCGGACAGGACGGCGATCAAGGTGCGGTGCTACGTCTCACGCGCGCCGTCAGGAAGAGGGCGCGCCGTCGTCACCTAGACTGGGCAGGTCCAGGCGGCCGTGCGCCGTGTGCAGAAGGAAGGGACGGTGGGCGGTGACCGCCACCCAGGGAGCATCCGCGCAGTCGACGGGGATGCATGGCGAGACGCCCCGGCGAACTCCTCTCTCGGTGCTCCGCGCCTATGTAGCGCTGACGAAGCCGCGGATCATCGAGCTGCTGCTCATCACCACGATCCCCACCATGTTCCTCGCCGCCGGCGGCTTCCCGTCGCCGTGGCTGATCGTCGCGACGCTCGTGGGCGGATATCTCGCCGCGGGCGGGGCGAACGCGCTGAACATGTACCTGGACCGCGACATCGACGCCAAGATGAAGCGCACCCGCAACCGGCCGCTGGTCACCGGCGAGATCTCCGCGCGCGCCGGGCTGATCTTCGGGCTCGTGATCTCGGCGGTCTCCGCGGTGTGGCTCGGCCTGCTCGTGAACTGGATGTCCGCGGCCCTCGCCGTCGCGGCGATCCTGCTGTACGTCGTCTTCTACACGATGATCCTCAAGCGCCGCACGAGCCAGAACATCGTCTGGGGCGGCGTCGCGGGCTGTATGCCGGTGCTGATCGGCTGGTCCGCGGTCACCGCGACCGTCTCCTGGACCGCGGTCCTGCTGTTCCTGGTGATCTTCTTCTGGACCCCGCCGCACTACTGGCCCCTCGCGGAGAAGTTCTCGAAGGACTATGCCGAGGCCGGCGTCCCGATGCTCCCCGTCGTCGCCTCCCGGACCTCCGTCGCGCGGCAGATGATCATGCACACCGCGCTGATGATCGCGGCGAGCCTCGCGATCATCCCCCTCGGCCACACCGGCTGGGTGTACGGCGTCGGGGCCGTCGCCTCGGGCGCCTGGTTCGGCTTCCTCGTGGTCCGCTACGCGGCGCGCGTCCACAAGGGCTGGACCGGGAAGCAGCTCGGCCCGATGACCGTCTTCCACGGCTCGATCACGTACCTCACGCTGCTGTTCGTGGCCCTGGCGATCGATCCCTTCGTCACGCTGTGAGCGAGGCGGGCGTCGGGCGGTCCCCGTCGGACGGCCCCGCCGCCGACGAGGACGACCTGCGCCCCGGGGACCGTCGGCTCCTCGAGCAGTACCTCGCGCATCTGCGCGTGGAGCGCGGCCTGTCCGCCAACACCCTGGCCGCCTATCGGCGCGATCTGCGCCGCTATCTCGCGGACCTCGCCCGCACCGACGACGACACGGCGGCGATCGAACCCGCACGGCTGACCGCCTGGGTGCAGACCCTCCGCACCGGGGCCGACGGGGGGAGCGCGCTCTCGGCCGCCTCCGCCGCCCGGGCCCTCGCCGCCGTGCGGGGGCTGCACTCCTTCCTGGAGGCGGAGCGGGTCTCCTCCACCGGGGACCCGACGCGCCTGGTGCCCTCGCCCGCGGTGCCCGCGCGCCTGCCCCATCCCCTCGCGATCGACCAGGTCGAGTCCCTGCTCGAGGCCGCGAGCCGTCCCGGCACCGGTCGGGACGCGACCGAGCGGGCCCTGCGGGATCGCGCCCTGGTCGAGGTGCTCTACGGCCTCGGCGCCCGCATCTCGGAGGCCACCGGCATGGACCTCGACGACGTCGATCGCGCCGAGCGCTCCGCCGTGCTGCGGGGCAAGGGGGACAAGCACCGCGTCGTGCCCGTCGGCCGCTATGCGCTCGAGGCGCTCGACGCCTATCTCACCCGGGGCCGCCCCGCCCTCGCGTCCCGCGGTCGTGGGACCCCCGCGATCTTCCTCGGCTCGCGCGGGACGCGGCTCACGCGGCAGGCTGCATGGCAGGTGGTGCAGCGCGCGGCGGAGACGGCGGAGATCCCCGAGGCGGTGAGCCCGCACACCCTGCGCCACTCCTTCGCGACGCATCTGGTGCACGGCGGGGCCGACGTCCGCGCCGTGCAGGAACTGCTCGGCCACGCCTCGGTCACCACGACGCAGCTGTACACGAAGGTCACGGTCGACTCGTTGCGGGAGGCTCACGCGATCGCCCACCCCCGTGCCCGACGGGGGGCTTAGACTTGACCGGCGCGAGCACCCCGGCCCCGGGGCCGTCTCGCCGACACGCCTCGGGCGACTGCGCGCAGACGCCCCTCCCGGGGTTCGAGGACCTGATGCCGTCCGCGAGGGCGGCCGTGGCCCGTCCCCGCACCCGACCACGACGCCGACGACAGGACTACGACGTGAGCCCCTCCTCCTCCCAGCAGCTGGACATCGATCTCGGCCCGACCGGCCGGCCGATGCCGGACCTGCCGGAGCCGGCGCCGCTCGAGGGTCACGGACCCGCCCGGATCATCTCGATGGTCAACCAGAAGGGCGGGGTCGGGAAGACAACCAGCGTGATCAACCTGGGGGCGGCGCTCGCGGAGCTGGGTCGCAAGGTGCTGCTCGTGGACCTCGACCCCCAGGGAGCGCTCAGCGCGGGGACCGGCGTGAACCCGTACGACCTCGACGTGACCGTCTACAACCTGCTGATGGAGCGGGGGCACGACGTGCGCGAGGTGATCCGCGAGACCTCCACCGAGGGCCTCGACGTGCTGCCCGCGAACATCGACCTCTCCGCCGCGGAGGTCACCCTGGTCAACGAGGTCGCGCGGGAGATGGCGCTGGCCCGCGTGCTGCGCCCCGTCGCCGACGACTACGACGTGATCATCATCGACTGCCAGCCGTCGCTGGGCCTGCTCACGGTCAACGCCCTCGCCGCGAGCCACGGCGTGATCATCCCGCTCGAGGCGGAGTACTTCGCGCTGCGCGGCGTCGCGCTGCTCGTGGAGACCATCGAGAAGGTGCAGGACCGCATCAACCCGCGCCTCGAGCTCGACGGCATCCTGATCACCATGTTCGACCCGCGCACCCTGCACGCCCGCGAGGTGTGCCAGCGCGTGGTCGAGGCCTTCCCGGACAAGGTCTTCCACACCACCATCAATCGCACGGTGAAGTTCCCCGACGCCTCCGTCGCGGCCGAGCCGATCATCTCCTTCGCCTCCTCCAACAAGGGCGCGGACGCGTACCGCCAGCTCGCCCGCGAGCTGATCGCGCGCGGCGCGGCCGCCTGATGGCAGGCTCCTCCTCCCGCGGCGGCGGCCGACGTCGGCGCAGCGCCTTCACCCCGCCCCGGACGGTCCGGCTGCGCGAGGCCGACGGCACCCCCGCGGCTCCGGCCCCGGACGACGGCTACGGGCCGGAGGTCCATCGCGAGGACGGCGAGCGCCTGCAGAAGGTCCTGGCCCGGGCCGGGTTCGGGTCCCGTCGTGCCTGCGAGGCGCTGATCTCCTCGGGTCGCGTGAGCGTCGACGGCGCGGTAGTGCTCGAGCAGGGGGTGCGCATCGACCCCGCCACCCAGACCGTGCACGTGGACGGGCGCCGCCTGCAGCTCGACGAGGCGAAGCTGACCGTCGTGCTGAACAAGCCGCGCAAGGTCGTCTCCGCCATGAGCGACCCCGAGGGACGACGCGACCTGACCGAGTTCACCGCGGGCTACGACCAGCGGCTCTACCATGTGGGCCGCCTCGACTACGAGACCGAGGGGCTGCTCCTGCTCACCAACGATGGGGAGCTCGCCCACCGGCTCACCCATCCCAGCTTCTCGGTCGAGAAGACGTACGTGTGCCGCTTCGACGCGCCCGGAGGTCCGCCGCGCGGCCTGGTGAAGACGCTCCGCGAAGGGGTCGAGCTCGAGGACGGCCCCGCCCGCGCGGACCGCGCCCGGGTGCTCGCGCAGGACGGTCGCGAGGCGGTCGTCGAGGTGACCCTCCACGAGGGTCGCAACCGGATCGTGCGCCGCATGTTCGCGTCCCAGGGCTTCGAGCTCACCTCGCTCATGCGCACCCGCATCGGACCGGTCCTGCTCGGCGATCTCGCCCCGGGACGATCCCGCGAGCTGACCGGCCGCGAGCTCGGCACCCTGATGGCCGAGGTGGGCCTGTGAGCGGACTCGTCCCGGGCCCGGTGCGGATCGTCGGCACAGGGCTGATCGGCGGCTCCCTGGGCATGGCGCTGCGCAGCGCGGACGTCCCCGTCCAGGTCGAGGACGTGTCCCCGGGCACCGCGGCCCTCGCCGTCGAGCTGGGCGTGGGGGAGCTGCCGGTCGACGGGGACCCCGATCCCGCGCTCGTGCTCGTCGCGGCCCCGCCGGACGTCGCCGCGGCGCTGGTGGTGCGGGCCCTCGAGCAGTGGCCGGAGGCGATCGTCGCCGACGTCGCGAGCGTGAAGAGCACGGTCCTCGACGGCGTGCGCGCGCTCGGACGCGAGAGCGACCTGCCGCGATACATCGGCGCCCATCCCATGGCCGGTCGCGAGGTGTCCGGGGTGATCGCGGCCCGCGGCGATCTCTTCCAGGGGCGTCCCTTCGTGGTCGTGCCGCATCCCGGCACCCGTCCCGAGGCGGTGACCGCACTGCGGGCCGTGGCGGCCGAGATCGGGTCCGTCCCCACGCTCCTCGACGCGGCCGCGCACGACATCGCCGTCGCCCACGTCTCCCACGTCCCCCAGGTGCTCTCGAGCCTGCTCGCGGGCAGCCTCCTGGAGCCCTCGGAGAGCGCCCTCGGCCTCGCCGGCCAGGGCCTCCGCGACACCACCCGCATCGCCGACTCCGATCCGCGGCTGTGGGTCGAGATCCTCGGAGCGAACGCCGCCTCGGTGCGCGAGGTCCTCAGTGGAGTCCGGGACCGTCTGGACGACGTGCTCTCCGCCCTCGACTCGCTGCGCGGCGACCCGGATCCGCGCACCGGCTCCCGCCGCGCCCTCGCCTCCCTCATCGCCGACGGCAACCGGGGGGTGCGGCGCATCCCCGGCAAGCACGGCGCCGGCACCGACTCCTTCGCCGTGCTCGCCGTGCTCGTCCCGGACCGGCCCGGGGAGCTCGCCCGGCTGCTCACGGAGATCGGTCAGATCGGCGTCAACCTCGAGGATCTCCGCCTCGAGCACGAGCTGGGCCGCGCGGTGGGCATCGCCCACGTCTCCGTGGACGCCACCCGTGAGGAGATGCTCACCCGGGAGCTCGGCGCGCGGGGCTGGACCGTCGCCGAGGGCTGAGCGCCCCGTATCCTTCAGGGATGCACACCAGCGCGCCGCACGACCCCTCCGCCCTCGCCGGTCCCGCCCGGGGGATCGCCATCGCGATCGACGGCCCGGCCGGATCCGGCAAGTCGACCGTCTCCCGCCTGGTGGCCGACGCCCTCGGCGGAGGCATGCTTGACACCGGCGCGATGTACCGCGCCGTGACCTGGACCTGCCTCGAGCGCGGCATCGACCTCGCCGACCACGAGGCGGTCGCGGCGGTCGCCGAGACGCTCGACCTCGATCTCGGCACCGATCCCGCGGGCGCCCGCGTGGCCGTCGGCGGTCACGAGATCACCGCCGAGATCCGCACCGAACGCATCTCCGAGCGGGTCAGTGCCGTGGCCACGAACACCCTGGTGCGCGCGATCCTGCAGCGCCGCCAGCGCGAGCTGCTCTACGCCGCGGCCGATGAGCGGGGCTTCTGCGTCGCCGAGGGCCGCGACGTCACGACGGTCGTCGCGCCGGACGCCCAGGTGCGCGTGCTCCTCACCGCGAGCGACGAGGAGCGGATGCGCCGGCGCGCCGCGGAGCTCGAACTCGAGGACACCGAGGAGACCCGGGCGCGGATGGCGGACCAGGTGCTGCGCCGCGACCGCGACGACTCGACCGTCTCGGAGTTCCTCACCCCCGCCGAGGGGGTGCACGCCCTCGACACCACCGGGCTCGACATCGAGGACGTCGTCGAGAGGGTGCTGATGCTCGTGGCCGAGGCCGAGGCCGCCCAGGAGGAGGCCGAGCACGGTGCCCCCGAGCCGGCCCCGCGCGCGGACGGCGAGGGCCCGAGCGACGACGAGGTCGAGTCCGCCCTGCGCGCGGGCCTGACCGAGTACGAGCTCGACGAAGAGGACCTCGCCCTGCTCGCGGGGGAGGAGACGGAGGAGTCCGTCCACCGGGTCCAGCGCAACCTGCCCGTGGTGGCCGTCGTGGGCCGCCCCAACGTCGGCAAGTCCACCCTGGTCAACCGCATCCTCGGCCGCCGTGAGGCGGTCGTCGAGGATCGCCCCGGCGTGACCCGCGACCGGGTCTTCTACGAGGCGGAGTGGACCGGCAGGGACTTCTGGCTGGTGGACACCGGCGGCTGGGAGGACCGGGTCCAGGGCATCGCCTATCGCGTCGCGGAGCAGGCCGAGGTGGCCGTCTCCCTCGCCGACGTGGTGATGTTCATCGTCGATGCGAACGTGGGCATCACCACCACCGACGAGCAGCTGCTCAAGGTGCTGCGCCGCGCGAACGTGCCGATCGTCCTCGTCGCGAACAAGGTCGACGACCAGCGCGGGGAGCTCGAGGCGGCGGCCCTGTGGAACCTCGGTCTGGGCGAGCCGCATCCCGTCTCCGCCCTGCACGGCCGAGGCTCCGGCGACCTGCTGGACGCCGTCGTCGCCGCGATGCCCGAGGAGGGTCGTGGCGCCCCCGTCGACCACGGGCCGCGCCGCGTCGCGCTCGTGGGCCGTCCCAACGTCGGCAAGTCCTCGCTGCTGAACCGCCTGGCGGGGGAGCAGCGCGTGGTGGTCGACGACGTCGCCGGCACCACCCGGGACCCCGTCGACGAGAAGATCACCCTCGGCGGCAAGGAATGGACCTTCGTCGACACCGCGGGCATCCGCCGCCGCGTGCTGCAGTCGCAGGGCGCGGACTACTACGCCTCGCTGCGCACCCACGCGGCGCTGGACCGCGCCGAGGTGGCGATCGTGCTCCTCGAGGCCTCGGAGCCGATCTCCACCCAGGACCTCAAGATCATCGACATGGTCCTCGAGTCCGGGCGCGCCCTCGTGCTCGCCTTTAACAAGTGGGACCTCCTCGACGAGGAGCGTCATCAGCAGCTGGAGCGGGAGATCGAGAAGGATCTCGCCCACGTCGCCTGGGCGCCCCGGGTCAACATCTCGGCGGAGACGGGTCGGCACGCGGAGCGGCTCGTGCCCGCGCTCGAGCGCGCCCTCGAGTCCTGGGACCGACGCATCCCGACGGGTCGGCTCAACGCTTTCCTCGGCACGCTGGTCGCGGCGCATCCGCATCCGCTGCGCGGTGGCAAGCAGGCCCGCGTGCTCTTCGCGACGCAGGCCCGCACGCGCCCGCCCCGCTTCGTGATCTTCGCGAGCGGCTTCCTCGAGCACGGTTACCGACGCTTCATCGAGCGCCGTCTGCGCGAGGACTTCGAGTTCACCGGTTCGCCGATCGTGTTGGGCGTGCGCATCCGGGAGAAGCGCCGGCGCTGAGCGGCAGCCGGACGGCGCACCCGGCCCGCCGCGGTGTGCGGCGGGTGGTGGAGCCGTTATCGTGGTGCCCATGAGCAACCCCGGTGACAACGGCTCCTGGAACACCCAGGGCAACGGACACGACGCCTCCTCCGGCCAGGACCCCTGGGCGCAGCCCCCGGCGGATCCCTACGGTCAGCAGGGCGCCACCGAGCAGCCCCCGGCCGCGGATCCGTTCGCGCAGCAGCCCGGCTCGGCCCCGTCGGCCGCAGATCCCTACGGCCAGGAGTCGGCCGCGGATCCGTACGGCCAGCAGCCCCCGGCCGCCGATCCGTTTGCGCAGCAGCCCGGCTCGACCTCGTCGGCCGCGGACCCCTACGGCCAGCAGCCCGGCTCGGCCCCGTCGGCCGCAGATCCCTACGGCCAGAGCGAGCAGTCCTGGTCCCCGGCGGCCCCGGGCGCATCCGCTTCAGAGGCCTACGGCCAGCCGGCCCCCGGCGCCGCTCCGGTGGGCCAGGGCGCGTACGCCCAGCAGCCCGGCGCGGCCGGAGCGCCTGCTGGCGAGGCCCCCAGCCGTCTCCTCGTGGGCCTGCTGGGCATCTTCCTCGGTGGTTTCGGCGTGCACCGCTTCCTCATGGGCTACACCACCATCGGCATCATCCAGATCGTCGTCACCGTGGTGACCTGCGGCATCGGCGCCTGGTGGGGCCTGATCGAGGGCATCATGGTCCTCGCTAAGAGCGAGTCCTTCCTCCGCGACGCCCACGGGCGTCCTCTCACCGACTGACCCCGGGACGGCACCGACGATGCATGACCGCAAGGCGATCCAGAACAACGCGATCCTGCTGATCGTCCTCGGGCTGCTGTGCGGCGGCACCATCCCGGCGATCTTCGGCATCATCGCGCTCGTGCAGCTGGACACGAATCCGTCCAGCGCGCAGACGATGAACAAGGTCGGCTGGATCATCTTCTGGGTCACCCTGGGCCTGATCGCGCTCTTCTTCGTGTTCTACATCGTGGTGTTCGTGCTGATCATGGGGGTCGCGACCATTCCCGCGATCACCGGCGGCTGAGCCGCCCCGCGCTGACCGACCCGAGGAGGCCCATGGCCACCCCCGACTACGTGCTGTCCCTGCGCGAGCGCATCGGCCACGACCTGCTGTGGATGACCGGAGTGACGGCGATCGTGCTGTCCCTGGACTGGACCGAGATGCTCGCGGTGCGCCGCCGCGACAACGGCCAGTGGACTCCGGTCACCGGGATCATCGACCCGGGGGAGGAGCCGGCCGTCGCCGCCGAGCGGGAGGTGCTCGAGGAAGCCGGGGTCACCTGCCGAGCGATGCGCCTGATCGATGTGCGCAGCCTGCCGCCGATGGTCTATGCCAACGGCGACCGCGCCCAGTACCTCGACCTCTGCTTCCTGTGCGTGCACGAGGGCGGTGAGCCCCATCCGGCGGATGGGGAGAACACCGAGGCACGCTGGTTCCCGGTCGCGGAGCCGCCGCCGATGAACGACCGTTTCACGGACATGCTCGCGATCGCCCTCGAGGACCGCCCCGAGGCTCGGTTCCGCCGATGAGCCCGGCGGTCCACCGCCCGGTAGCGAGCCCGCCCCTCCCCGGCACACGGGTCTCGATCCCGCTCACCGACCGTCCGGGAGACGTGGCCGAGGTGAGGGTCCTCGCCGCACCCCGCCGCGACATGCGGCACGGCGGGGAGCTCAGCGCACCACTACGCCCCTTCGGCGAGGCGTTGCTGGTCGACGTCGCCGTCGGCGGACGCCTCGTCCTGCCCGGGGCCTGGGTCCAGGGCGAGGTGCTGACGCGCGGAGAACCGCTGCCGCCCGCCCCGGTACGCGCCGCCGACCTGCGACCACCCGCGGTGATCGTCGGAACCCCCGAGGCGGCCGAGCTGCACTGGGGCGAGACCGTCTGGCGACTCGACCTCGGTGGTGCCGTCGCGATCCCCGACGCGGCCCGCGCCGATCCGCATCCGCTGTCGCGGCTGCGCCGGCTCGCGCTGGTCGCGAGCGGACGCCGCGACGAGATCGGCCTGACGCTGTGGCGCGACCCGGCCTTCGAAGTGCCCTGGCAGGACGTGCGCCTGTTGCCGCGGGCGGCGAGCTGGTTCGAGCTCGCACAGGTCCCGCCCGGGATGCGCTATGCCGACGCGGAGGCCGCGCAGGGGGTCGGTCGAGCCCGTCCGCGCCGCTGACGATCGCTCCGGGGCGACGGTGCGGCAGTCGGTCGGGCGCTCCTGCGGCACGCCGAGCCGGACACTCGGTTCGTCGGACACGTGACCGATCCGTTACCGTCGAGGGCCGAGAGACTCGACGAGGAGGACTTCGTGCCCCCAGCACCGACCATCCGGCCCGGCGCGGATCGCCGCGCCTTCCTGCGCTTCACCGCGGGAGCGGCCGCCCTGCTCCCGCTCAGCGCGCTCGCGGGCTGCAGCGGCGGTAGCCGCGACCCCGGCACCATCCGCATCGCGTTCCAGCAGTTCGGCTCGAACACGATCAAGCAGGAGTGGATCACCCGGGCCGCCGAGCAGTTCTCCGCGCAGAACCCGGAGCTGGTCGTCGACCTGGTGCCGATCGTCGCCGCGGAGAACGACTACTTCACCAAGAACGAGCTGCTCATGAGCTCTCCGCGGACCAGCCCCGACCTCGTCTACGAGGACTCCTTCATCCTGCTCAGCGACGTCGGGGCGGGCTATCTCCAGCCCATCACCGATCTCGTCGAGGGTTGGGAGCACTGGGGCGACATCGCCGACGCCTCCAAGGAGGCCGTCACGGGCGAGGACGGCGAGGTGTACGGCGTGCCGATCACCACCGACACCCGGGCGATCTGGTTCCATCGCGGCGTGCTCGAGCAGGCCGGACTGCCCGCGGACTGGCAGCCCACCAGTTGGGACGAGATCCTCGACGCCGCCCGGGCCATCAAGGAGTCCGATTCCGACGCGACCCCGTTCTTCCTCTTCGCCGGCACCCCGCAGGGAGAGAAGGCGTCGATGCAGGGCTTCGAGATGCTGCTCTACGGCACCGGGGACGGCACCGGCCTGTATGACGCGGACTCCGCGAAGTGGGTGCTGGGCTCCGCGGGCTTCCGCGACGCCCTCGGCTTCCTGCGCACGCTGATCGACGAGGAGCTGACCCTCCCGCTCGGCCAGCTGCTGGACCCCAATATTTCCGAGCAGATCTACACCTCGCTGCTGCCCGACGGGAAGCTCGGGATGCTGATGGACGGCTCCTGGATCTCGCAGAACTGGACGGAGACGGCAGGACGCCCCTGGCCTACCTGGCCCGACGAGGTGGGCCTGGCCGACATGCCCACCCAGGACGGCGGCGGCACCGGCACGGTCACCCTCGCGGGCGGCTGGGGGCTGTCGATCCCCGAGCACGTCACCGATCGGGAGCTCGCGTTCTCCTTCCTGACCACCTTGGTCTCGACCGAGACCCTGGTCGACTACGCGATCGCGGACAACCACATCACCGTGCGCGAGGACGTCGCCGCGGTCGAGGAGTACCTCTCCTACTCGCCCGCGGTCGAGTACTTCACCGCGCTGCTCGAGACGTCCTACTACCGTCCCGCCCTCCCGGCCTACCCGGAGGTGTCCTCCGCGATCCAGGAGGCGATGGAGGCGGTTCTCACCGGCGCGACCCCGGAGGCGGCGCAGGCCGCCTACGACGCCACCGTGCGGGACATCGTCGGCGCCGAGAACGTGCAGGAGGAGAGCTGATGAGCACCACCGCCACCACCACCGGGAGCCGTCCGGACGCCCGGGCCGCGGAACGGCCCACCCGTCGGACGCGTCTCGGTGATCGACTGACCGCCGCGCGTGCCGTGCCGATGCTCCCCGCCGCACTGCTGATGATCCTGTTCCTGCTGGGGCCGATCCTCTACTCCCTCTACCTCGCCTTCACCGACAGCGCCATCCGCGGCGAGGGCGCCTCGGACACGAGCTTGGTCGGCGTCGCCAACTTCGCCGACGCCCTCACCGACGGCGACTTCTGGAACTCCGTCGTGCTGACCCTGCTGTTCACGATCATCTCCGCGGTGATCGGGCAGAACGTGCTGGGCATGATCCTCGCGCTGCTCATCGAGCGGGCGAACCGCGTGATCACCTTCGCGGTCACCTCGATCGTGATCGCCGCGTGGATCCTTCCCGAGGTGGTCGCCGGGTACCTGCTGTACACCTTCTTCGCCGACGCGGGGAGCCTTAACGCCCTGCTCGCCACGATCGGTCTGCCCGCTCAGGACCTCCTGTTCAGCGCGCCGATCATCGCGGTCTCCTTCGCCAACATCTGGCGCGGCGCCGCGTTCTCGATGCTGGTGTACTCGGCGGCGCTGAGCTCGGTCCCGGGGGACGTCTACGAGTCCGCAGCGCTCGACGGCGCCGGCCCCGTGCGGCGCTTCGTCTCTGTCACGCTGCCGCTGCTGCGGCCCGCGATCGCGACCAACCTGATGCTGACCACGCTGCAGACCCTCTCGGTCTTCGGCCTGATCTTCATCATGACCGGCGGCGGCCCCGCCCGGCAGAGCCAGACCCTGCCGCTGTACATGTACGAGCAGGCGTTCTCCTACGGGCAGCTCGGCTACGGCACGGCCGTGGCCCTGCTGCTCCTGCTGATCGGGGCGGCGGCCTCGCTCATCTATCTGCGCCTGCTGCCGGAGGAGGACAAGCGATGACCACCACCCAGGTTCGACCGCCGGCCGAGTCCGGCACGTCCCCGTCGTCGGCCCCGCGCACCCGTCCCGGTCGCTCCAGCCGCGCCGCCGGCACCTCCCTGGCCAGCAGCCTCGCGATGGTGCTGATCGGCGTCGCCTTCCTGATCCCGTTGCTGTGGGTGGTGCTGGCCTCCTTCGACACCGAGGCCTCGCTGTCGGTGTCCTGGCCGGAGCGCTTCAGCCTCGAGAACTACGCCGCGATCTGGAATACCGAGACCACCTTCCGACCCCTGTGGAACTCCCTGGTGCTGTGCGGCGGGGCGACGATCGTGACGATGCTCAGCGCCGTGCTCTGCGCCTACCCGCTCAGCCGCTACCGGTTCCGCGCCAAGCGGCCGCTGCTGCTGACGATCATCTTCTCCACCGGTCTGCCGATCACGGCCATCATGATCCCGGTCTACTCGATGTTCGTGCAGGTCAATCTCATCGACTCGATGGGCGGCGCGATCCTGTTCCTCGGCGCGAGCTCGCTGCCGTACGCCATCTTCCTCACCAAGGGGTTCATGGACGGCGTGCCGCTGGAGATCGAGGAGTCCGCCTGGACCGAGGGCGCCGGCGTGTACCGCACCCTGTTCTCGATCGTGCTGCCGCTGATGCGCTCGGGTCTCGCCGTCGCCACGATCTTCACCTTCGTGAGCATGTGGGGGAACTTCTTCGTGCCCTTCATGCTGCTGCTGAGCCCCGAGAACCTGCCGGCCGCGGTGACGCTCTACACCTTCTCCTCCCAGTACGGGCAGGTGGCGTACGGCCAGCTCGCGGCCTTCTCGATCTTCTACTCGGTGCCCGTGGTCGCGCTGTACCTGTTCCTCGGACGGAACCTGGGCCAGGGCTTCGCCGCCGCCGGCGGCGTCAAGGGCTGAGGACCGCCGCGGGGTGCGGCTGGCGTCGTCGGTCGCCCCCGGCCGGTGCCGTCAGAGGTCGATGCGGCTCGCCGGTCTCGTCAGCGGAAGACGATCGTCCGGCTGCCGTCCAGGAGCACCCGCGACTGGGCGTACAGACCCACGGCCTGACGCAGGGTGCGCACCTCGGTGTCCTGACCGAGCGCCATCAGCTCGCGCGGGGAGCGGGTGTGGTCCACGCGGATGACCTCTTGCTCGATGATCGGGCCCTCGTCGAGGTCGGTGGTCACGAAGTGCGCCGTCGCCCCGATCTGCTTCACCCCGCGGGCGTACGCCTGGCGGTACGGGTTCGCTCCCTTGAATCCCGGCAGGAACGAGTGGTGGATGTTGATGCACCGCCCCGCGAGGTCCGCGCACAGCTCGGGGGAGAGGATCTGCATGTAGCGGGCGAGGACCACCAGCTCCACGTCGTGCTCGACGATCGCCTCCCGCACCCGGTCCTCGAAGGCAGCCTTCTCCTCGGCCGAGGTGACGGGGCGGTGCTCGAAGGGCACCCCGTGGAACTCGGCGAAGCGGGCGGGGGTCTCGTGATTGCCGAGCACGAGCGGCACCTCGATCGCCAGGTTCCCGGTGGAGGCTTGGTAGAGCAGGTCGTTGACGCAGTGCGTGGCCGTGGAGGTGAGGATCAGGGTCCGCAGCGGTCGGCCGACGCGGTCGATCGTCGCCTCCAGTCCGAAGCGGTCGATCACCTCGGCGAGCGCGGTGCGCACCTCGTCGAGGGAAGCGGCGGTGACGATCTCGACGCGCATGTAGAAGCGGTGGGAGTCGCCGCTCTCGAACTGTCGGCTCTCGGCGATGTTCCCGTCCACGGCGACGATCGCACCGGTGATCGCATGGACGATGCCGGGACGGTCCTCGCACACGAAGGTCATCACGTAGCGGTGCGCGGCGGTGGTCGAGGTGTCGGAGAGGGCGATGCTCATGGCGGGAGTCTAGGAGCGCGGGGCAGAGCGGCGGGGGAGCGCCCGTGACCGGATCGCCGGGATGCCGCGCAGGTCACGTCTCGCCATCGTCACCCGGCTCCCTCCGCCCGCCTGCTCTTCCCTTCGCCCGCCCCCGTCCACCTCGCCCCACCTCGCCCGCCCTCACCGTCGGTGCTGTCCATGAACGGGACGTCAGCCGCACCAGGCCTGCATATGGCAGGTCTGTGGCCGCTGACGTCCCTTTGAGGGACAGGGCGCGGACCGGCTCAGCGGTGGGCGCGGCGGTACTGCGCGGGGATGTACGGGTCCTCGACGCGCAGGGCGCGTGCGGCGTGCAGCGGCAGGTTCGCATCCCGCAGCAGCGCTCGGCCCACGAGGACCACATCGGCGAGGCCGGTGGCGAGGATCTGCTCGGCCTGGAAGGGCTCGTCGATCATGCCCACGGCGCCGACGGGCAGCCCGGAGGCGGCGCGCACCGAGGTCGCGGCGGGCGTCTGGTAGCCGGGGCCGACCGGGATCGGGGCGGGGGTGATGTTCCCCCCGGTGGAGATGTCCAGCAGGTCGACGCCGTGCTCGCCCAACCAGCGGCCCACCTGTCCGGTCTCCTCGAGGTCGAAGCCGCCGTCGACCCACTCGGTGGCCGAGAGCCGGACCAGCAGCGGCATCCCCGCG
Organism: Brachybacterium sp. J144; assembly: GCF_036321705.1. Classification (NCBI taxonomy): domain Bacteria; kingdom Bacillati; phylum Actinomycetota; class Actinomycetes; order Micrococcales; family Dermabacteraceae; genus Brachybacterium; species Brachybacterium sp. J144. The sequence goes on along the minus strand of NZ_JAZDCG010000027.1, from coordinate 26,995 downwards.
GGGATCACGGCGCGGACCGCGTCGACCACCCGCAGCAGCAGCCGCGCCCGGTTCTCGAGGGAGCCGCCGTACTCATCGGTGCGCTGGTTGCTCAGCGGCGAGAGGAACTCGTGCAGCAGGTAGCCGTGGGCGGCGTGGATCTCGACGAGGTCCATGCCGGCCTCGACGGCGCGGCGCGCCGCGGCGGCGAAGGCCTCCACGACCTGGTCGATCCCGTCGGCGTCGAGCGCGACGGGCGCGTCGAGGCCGGGGAAGGGAATCGCGGAGGGTCCGACGGTCTGCCAGCCGCCCTCGTCGGCGCGGAGGCTGCTGCTGCCGTCGGTGCCCCACTCGGGGTGGGTGGAGGCCTTGCGGCCGGCGTGGGCGAGCTGGATGCCGATCACGGCGCCCTGCGCGTGCGCGAGCTCGACGATCGGCGCCAGGGCATCGCGCTGCGCGTCGTCCCAGAGCCCCAGGTCGGTGGGGGAGATGCGGCCCTCGGGGACCACGCCGGTGGCCTCGACGATGATCGCCCCGGCGCCGCCCCGGGCGAGGGCGCCGTAATGCATCAGGTGCCAGGAGGTGGCTCGCCCGTCGAGGCCGAGTGCGGAGTACTGGCACATCGGCGGCACCCACAGCCGGTTGCGGATCTCGAGGTCTCGCAGGCGGATCGGGGTGAACAGGGTGCGGGTCATGGGGGTCCTTCCGGAACGGTCGCGCGCGGGGACCCCCGTCGGAGCCCTCACGCCGGTGTGTCGAGCCCACGCTAGGCCCGCGCGGCATCGACTGACCAATAGCGGAGCCGATGGCGGGTATCGGCCATGCGATGGGTCGCCGTCGCGCCCGGGGGTAGCATCGTCGGCATGTCCGCCGCACCGAGCACCCGTCGACCTCCCCGCCCCACCGCCGGGGGATCCGATCCCGGTGCGCGAAAACTGCCCGCCGGGGACCTCAACCTGCTGCGCACCTTCCTCGCGGTCTATCGCAGCGGCTCGTTCACCGCGGCCGCGCCGCAGCTGGGGCTCTCCCAGCCGACGGTGACCGCACAGATCCGCACCCTCGAGACGCAGATGGGCCACGAACTGTTCGAGCGTCGGCCGCGGGGAGTGGAACCGACCCGTGCCGCCCATGGCCTCGCGGCGCGCGTGGCCGAGCCGCTGGACGCCCTCTCGGGCCTCGACCAGCAGTCGTGCGGAGCAGGCGGTCGCCCCGCGCCGGTGCACCTCGCCGCACCCTCGGAGCTCCTGTGCACCCGGCTGCTGCCGGGGATCGCACCGCTCGTGGGGGAGGGCGTGCAGGTGCGGATCGCCCAGGGCGGCACCGAGCAGCTCCTCGCCGAGCTGCGCGAGGGGACGCACGACCTGGCGATCACGACCCGTCGGCCGCGGGGCGTGGGCCTGGTCTCCTACCCGCTGACCGACGAGGAGTACCTGCTGGTCGCCGCCCCCTCCTGGGCGGAGAGGTTGCAGGGGACCGAGTCCCTCGCGAGCGCGCTGCGGTCTGTGCCGCTCGTGGCCGATGCGGAGGAGATGCCGATGGTGCGCCGCTACTGGCGCACGGTGTTCGGCGCGCAGCCGCCGATCGGCCCGGCGCTCACGGTGCCGAGCCTGCATGCCGTGGTCGGTGCCATCGCCCGCGGTGCGGGGTACGCGGTGGTGCCGCGCTCGCTGTGCCTCGAGCATCTCGCGACCGGGCGACTGGTGCAGCTTGAGTGCCCCTGCGACGGCCCGCTGAACACGCTCTTCCTCGTCGAGCGCGCCGGAGCGGAGGCGAATCCGGACATCGCCCGGGTGCGGGACGCACTGCGGGCCGACGCCATCGACTGGGCCGAGCCGCAGCCGCCGATCCTGCAGTGACAGCGCTCCCGTGGCGGCGCCGATCCTGCCGTGACCCCGAGCGGGCCGCCCGATCCCCGGGTGGCCCGCTCGACGGACGCTCCGATCAGACGGCGAACGGGTCGACCATGACCTTCAGGGCGGTCCGTTCGTCCATCGCGGTGTAGCCGGCCGGGACCTCGTCCAGCCTCACGGTGCGGTCGAAGACCTTCCCCGGCGCGATGTCGCCGCGGAGCACCTGGGCGATCGCGTCCTCGAGGTAGGCGCGCACCGGGGCGGGACCGCCGGCGAGGCGCAGGTTCCGGCGGAAGAGGGAGCCGAAGCCGACGCCGGCGTCCTCGTACTGCGGCACGCCGACCCGGGAGATGACCCCGCCGGTGCGTGCGACCCGGTAGGACTGCTCGTACGCGGGCAGATGGCCGACCGCCTCGAGCACCGCGTGGGAGCCGAGGCCGCCGGTGAGCTCGAGGACCTGCGCCACGCCTTCGTCACCGCGCTCGGCGACGACGTCCGTGGCCCCGAACTCGCGGCCGAGGTCGGTGCGGGTGACGTGGCGGCCCATGAGGATGATCTGCTCGGCGCCGAGCTGCCGCGCGGCGAGCACCGCCGAGAGACCCACGGCGCCGTCGCCCACCACGGTCACGCTCTGCCCGGGGCGGACCTGCGCCATATGCGCGGCGTGGTAGCCGGTGGGGTAGACATCGGACAGGGTGAGCAGGGAGGCGAGGAGGGACTCGTCGGCGGTGGCCGGGTCGACGTCCGGGACGGCGACCAGCGTGCCGTCGGCCTGCGGGATCCGGGCGAACTCGGCCTGCAGCCCGTTGGTCTCCGGAGTCGCGTAGAAGCCGCCGTGCGGGCACGCGGTGTGGAAACCGTCGCGGCATGCGGGGCAGGCGTTGTCCGAGAAGGCGAAGGGGACGACGACCAGCTGACCGGGCGTCACCGAGGTGACGGAGGCGCCGACCTCCTCTACCACGGCGAGGGACTCGTGACCCATCGACTGCCCGTGCTCCTGCGCCGCCATGCCGCGGTAGGGGTGCAGGTCCGAGCCGCAGATGCAGGTGCGGACCGTGCGCACGATCGCGTCGGTGGGGCGGAGGATCGAGGGATCGGGGACGGTCTCGACGCGCACGTCGCCGGCCCCGTACATGACGGCTGCCTTCAAGGGGGACTCCTGGAGATCGGTGGGGATGCCGCCCGGGGCGGGGCGCCGCACGTAGCACCGACGGCGCGCGTCCTCGGGCCTGATCCAGGATGCGGCGGCGGGAGAGGGCGAGGGAGTCCCCGATCGGGGATGTACCGGCAGGGCACCCCTCGGGCTGGCGGACCCTGTCCCTTCCCGCCGGCGGAGCTCTCGCCCGGGAACGACGAAGCCGCCCTCCCGCAGTGCGGGAGGACGGCTCCGATCCTCGGTCGGGCTGACAGGATTTGAACCTGCGACCCCTTGACCCCCAGTCAAGTGCGCTACCAAGCTGCGCCACAGCCCGAGTGCCCTCCGTCGCCGGAGGACCGAGGAATACAGTACCCCGAGCCGGGCCGCGGAGGCGAATCGGGACGCGCGTGACCTGCGGCACTCGACCGAACCTCGGTGCACAGCCGGCGCACAGCCGAGCCTGGGCCGGAGCATGAGGACGCTCCGTAGCGTCCTCGCCATCCCCCCACGGAAGGCAGAACCATGACCCAGGCCCCCAGCCCCCAGGATCCGCGCTCGCAGGACCCCCGCATCACCGAGGACCCCGACGGCACCCTCCGCTACGAGGGCCGGCCCCTCGCCCACGCCGACGAGCCGCTCGCCGATCAGGGCCTCGCCTTCGACCTGGGCACCCTCGCGACCCGTCGCGCGGCCCTCGCCGCCTTCGCGGCCGGCGGCGCCGCGCTGGGCCTCGCCGCCTGCAGCGCCTCCGGGTCCGACGGCGCGAGTGACGGCGGGGGAGAGGCCGCCGCGACCACCGCCGACGGCGAGATCCCCGAGGAGACCAACGGCCCCTACCCGGCCGACGGCACCAACGGCGTCACCGTCCTCACCGAGTCGGACGTCGTCCGCAGCGAGATCACCACCAGCTTCGGGACCGGTTCCGCGACCGCGAGCGGCGTCCCGATGACGCTGAGCCTCACGATCACCGACCTCTCCACCGACAACGCGCCCTACGAGGGCGTCGCCGTCTACGTCTGGCACTGCACGGCCGATGGCCTCTACTCCCTCTACTCCGAGGGTCTCGAGGAGGAGAACTTCCTGCGCGGCGTGCAGGTCGCGGACGGGACCGGCACCGTCACCTTCACCAGCATCATGCCGGGCTGCTATGCGGGCCGCTGGCCGCACATCCACTTCGAGGTCTACCCCGACCTCGAGTCCATCACCAGCACCGACAACCTGCTCGCCACCTCGCAGGTCGCGATCCCGCAGGACGTCTGCGAGACGGTGTACGCGACCGCGGGCTATGACGGCTCGACGGAGAACCTCGCCCAGATCACCCTCGACTCGGACAACGTCTTCGGTGACGACGGGGGAGAGCTGCAGCTCGCCACGGTCGAGGGGGACGTCAGCGGCGGCTTCACCGTCGCCCTCCCCGTCGCGATCGACCCCACGACCGAGCCGGGAACCAGCGGCATGGGCGGCGGGGGGGCGATGGGCGGCGGCGCGCCGGAGGGCGGCGGTGGTCCTGGTGGCGGGGAGCCGCCCGCGGGCGCTCCGTCCGACGGCGGGGGCGAGCCCCCGGCCGCCGACGCCCAGGGCGCTCTCGTCGGCAGCGCGCTGGTCGCCTCCCGCTGATCCGCGCGCGGCGGGGAGCGAGGGTGGTGACGGAACCGTCACCTCTCTCGCTCCCGACCCCGCACAGGACTAGCGTTCGGAGCATGTGGCAGATGATGGATCTCCTGTACGCCCACAAGAAGGAGATGGTCTCCCCGGAGGACGCCCTCCCGGGTCGTGAGACCTCCCCGTACCCGCTCCTGCGCGAGCACCTCGTGCTCGGCACCGACATGCTCGGCCCCGACGCGCCCGAGGACCCCGAGCCCTGGCCCGAGGACGCCGAGGAGCTGATCCTCGCGGGCGGCTGCTTCTGGGGAATCGAGCGGATCGCCTGGCAGATCCCGGGCGTGCACACCACCTCCGCGGGCTATGCGGGCGGCTACACCCCGCATCCCACGTACGAGGAGGTGTTCTCCGCCCGCACCGGGCACGCCGAGGCGGTGCGCGTGATCTACCGCGGCGGGGACGCGACCCTGCGCGCCCTGCTCGCCGAGTTCTGGCAGCAGCACGACCCGACCACCGCGAACCGTCAGGGCAATGACGTCGGCACCGAGTACCGCAGCGCCGTGTACTGGACCTCGCCCGCCCAGGGCGAGGTGGTGCGCGACTCCGCACGCCGCTACCAGCAGGCGCTCCATGACGCCGGCCGCGGCGCGATCACGACCGAGCTGGTCCCGCTCGCCGAGGCCGGGAACGGTGCGTACTACACCGCGGAGCCCGAGCATCAGCAGTACCTCGCCCGCAACCCCGGCGGCTACTGCAACCACGGCTTCAACGGGGTCGCCTGCTCGCTCGGCTGACGCCTCCGGGACCCCGCGCACCGTATGGTGGCGGCATGCGCGAGCGGGACCACAGCACCCCCCACGGCGAGACCCCCTACTCTCCGACCTCGCTCCTGCGCGCCCTCACCGCGAACCCCTACGACGTCGAGGCGCTGCGCCGCCAGGACCCGATCGCCGAGACCCCGCCGCCCGACTCGCGGCTGACGAAGCTGCTCACGCTGCTGCTCGCCGTCGTGCTCGGCGCCGCGGTCGCGATCGCCGCCGCGGACCTCCGCGACCGGGCGAGCGCGGAGGACAGCCCCCGCGCCCTCCTCGAGCAGGAGGTCCGGGACTCGTGGGCGGAGGCCGACGAGCTCGAGGCCCGCCAGGTCGAGCTGGGCGACGAGGTCGCCGGTGCCCAGCAGGAGGTCCTCGACGACACCGCCCCCGGGGCCGCGGAGGCCGTGGGCCGCGTCGAGGTCGCGAGTGGCGGCACCGCCCTCACCGGGTCGGGCGTGGTGCTGCAGCTCGACGACTCCGATCCGCTCCCGCCGAGCCCCGGCGTCGCCGAGGGCACCGTCAACCGCGTGACCGACGGCGACCTGCAGATCGCGGTCAACGGTCTCTGGGCCTCCGGTGCGGAGGCGATCTCGATCAACGGTCAGCGCCTCACCGCCACGTCCGCGATCCGCACCGCCGGCTCGGCGGTCCTCGTCGACTTCCGCGCCCTGTCCCCGCCCTACCGGATCACCGCCCTCGGCGACCCCGACGCCCTCCGCGAGGGCGTTGAGAGCGGCGAGGCCGGCACCTATCTCACCGACGTCACGCAGCGCTACGCCCTCCTGATGACCTGGGAGACCGGTGAGGAGCTCACCGTTCCCGCCCGGCCCGCCGGCACCCTGCGCGAGGCGACCGTCTACGACCCCGACTCGGAGGATCCCGCATGATCGCCGTCCTCGGACTCGCCCTGGGCATCGCCCTCGGGCTGGTCCTGCAGCCCGACGTCCCCGTCGCCCTGCAGCCCTATCTGCCGATCGCCGTGGTCGCTGCCCTCGACACCCTCGCCGGCGGCCTCCGAGCGAGTCTGGACGGCGCCTTCGACGCGCACGTCTTCATCACCTCCTTCCTGTTCAATGTGCTCATCGCGGCCCTGCTGGTGTTCCTCGGCGATCAGCTCGGGGTCGGCCCGCAGCTGTCGACCGCGGTGACGGTCGTGCTGGGCATCCGGATCTTCTCCAACGCGGCGGCGATCCGACGCCGCCTCTTCCGTTCATGAGCGACGGCACCCGCATCCCCGAGACCCGCGCGGACCAGGACCGGGCCTGGTCGAACCTCCGCCGGACCCTCCGCCCGCGCGCCACCCGGTCCCAGGTGATCGTTGGCCTGCTCTGCCTGCTCCTCGGTGTGTCCATCGCGATCCAGGTCCGCCAGGGCGACGACTCCCTCGAGGGCGCCTCGCAGCAGGAGCTGGTGCGGCTGCTCGACGAGTCGGATCGTCACGTCTCGGATCTGGAGCTCGAGAACGCGGAACTCGATCGCACCCTCGAGGACCTCCGCAGCGGGCAGGAGGACGACGCCGTCGCCCGCGCCGCCGCGGAGGACCGCCTCGAGCAACTCGAGATCATCGCCGGCACCGCCCCCGCCCAGGGTCGTGGCATCGTCGTGTCGATCTCCGATCCCGGCCGGACAGTGCGTCCCTCCACCCTGCTCGGCGTGATCCAGGAGCTGCGCAACGCCGGTGCCGAGGTGATCCAGATCGGGGACGTGCGCGTGGTCGCCTCCACCTCGGTGACCAGCGACGAGGACGGTGCGCTGCTCGTGGACGGCACGGTCGTCCGCCCGCCCTATACGATGCGGGCGATCGGCGACCCCGACGTGATGGACCCCGCCCTGCGGATCCCCGGAGGCTCCGCCGACTCCGTCGCGGCCGACGGTGGCACCCTCGCGATCGCGACCGAGGAGGACGTCCGCATCGAGGCGGTCGTCGAGCTGACCGACCCCGAGCACTCCGAGGTGGTCAAGTGATCGTCAAATCCTCGCCGCAGGCTGGCCCGATCGTCCCCTGAGCGGGGGCGGACGTGCGAGGATGGGACGGGCGGTTTCCTGTTCACCAGCAGGAGCGCCGCGCGCGACCCCGACCCGGGGGCGCGGCCCGCGACCGAGTCAGAGGTCGGGGACAGCAGTCCAGGAAGGGGTGCGGGGTGTCCGGGAACACCGAGTGGAACGACGAGAATCTCGACCACACGTCGAAGCTGAGCGCGATCTCGCCCAGCGACCCCCTCGAGGAGGTCGAGCCGGGCCTGTCCTCGCAGGACCGCCGCGCCATCGAGAACCTGCCGCCGCGCAGCGCCCTGCTCATCGTGCGCAAGGGCCCGAACCTCGGAGCGCGCTTCCTGCTCGACTCGGACACGACCATCGCCGGTCGCCACCCGAACTGCGAGATCTTCCTCGACGACGTGACGGTCTCCCGCAAGCACGCGGCCTTCGTGCGCGACGGCGACGCCTTCCTCGTGCGCGATCTCGGGTCGCTCAACGGCACCTACGTGGGCAAGGACCGCGTCGACGAGCTGCGCCTGAGCCCCGGGCAGGACGTGCAGATCGGCAAGTACCGCCTGACCTACCACCCCTTCACCGGGACGGCCTGAGCGGATGCCGGCCTCCGCGAAGCGCAGGCCGGGCTCGTCCGGGCCAGCGCGGCTCAGCATCGGCCAGGTGCTGGACGCCGTCCGGGACGAGTTCCCGGACCTCTCGCACTCCAAGCTCCACTACCTCGAGTCCGAGGGCCTGATCTTCCCGGAGCGCACCTCCACGGGCTACCGCAAGTACCGCCCGGAGGACGTCGACCGCCTGTTGTTCGTCCTGCGCGCCCAGCGGGACCGCTTCTGGCCGCTCAAGGTCATCAAGGAGCACCTCCTCTCGCATGGCGTGGATTCCGAGGTCACCTCGATCGCCTCCCGTCCGGGGCCGACGGCCGCGGTGCAGGCCGTGCGCCTGGATCGCCGCGGTCTCGCGGCGCGCGCCGGGGTCGACGACGACTTCCTGATCGAGCTCGAGCAGTACGGATTCCTCCCCGAGGGTGCGCTATTCTACGGCTCCACGGAGCTCGAGATCGTCACCTCCGCCCGCGATCTGGCCGAGGGGGGACTGCACCCCCGTCACCTGGTCATGCTGCGCACCTCCGCCGAGCGCGAGGCGCACATGATCGGCTCCGTCGCGCGGCCCCGGTCGCGCACCGGCGACCCCGCGGCCCGTGGTGGCGCCGAGGACTTCGCCCGCGACCTCGGCGAGTCGATGATCTCCCTCCACAGCGCGATGCTGCGGCGCAAGGTCCGGGAGGGCTGAGGCCGGAGCGCCGGACCGCGGATCGTCACCGTTCCGTGATCTGAGATGCCCCACCCCACGGCGTGCCGGTGTCCCAGGGCGCAGGGGAGGGGATACTCTGTCAGCGTGCTCTCACCCTTCCCCCTCTGAGAGCCTGATCCGGAGGTAGCTGTGAACGCCATGAACGGCGATGACCGCACTGAGCAGTCGACCGTGCCCGCCGAGCCCGCACAGGGCGTGCTCTTCGACGACGTCGTCGAGACGCCCGGGGAGCTCGGCTACCGCGGCCCCGCCGCGTGCAAGGCCGCCGGCATCACCTACCGCCAGCTGGACTACTGGGCGCGCACCGGCCTCGTCGAGCCCAGCGTGCGCGGGGCGAGCGGCTCCGGCAGCCAGCGCCTCTACGGCTTCCGCGACATCCTGGTGCTCAAGGTCGTCAAGCGCCTCCTCGATACCGGCGTCTCCCTGCAGCAGATCCGCGTCGCGGTCTCGGCCCTGCGCGAGCGCGGCATCGACGACCTCGCGGGCATCACCCTCATGAGTGACGGCGCCTCCGTCTACGAGTGCACCTCCGCCGAGGACGTCTTCGACCTGGTCCAGGGCGGCCAGGGCGTGTTCGGCATCGCCGTCGGCCGCGTGTGGCGCGAGGTCGAGAACGACCTCGCCGTGCTCCCCGGGGTCAACCCGGCGGACGACGCCGCCCTCGCGCTGCAGGACGAGCTGGCGGCCCGCCGCCGCTCCCGCCGCGCCGGCTGATCTCGCGGCCTGCGCGCCGCCCCGAACCGAGAACGGCGGGTCCCTGGGGAAGGGGACCCGCCGTTCTCTCGTGCTCGGGCTCGCGCCCGGCTCGCTCAGGAGTGCTGGCGCGAGTCCAGGACCGTCTTCAGCAGGGCGTCGAAGTCCTCGGTGAGCCGCTTGCCGGAGGCCCCCTCGTACGTGTGCAGCGGCACGGCGCCGCCCTGGGCCTGCTGCAGGCCGACGCGCTCCTCGATCACCGGCTCCAGCACGGCATCGCCGAACAGGTCCCGCAGCTCGGCGAGACGGTACTGGTGCTCGACTGAGCGCGGACGATACCGGTTCACGACCAGACCCAGCGGATGCAGTCGCGGCGCGATGCCCTCCTCGCGCATCTCGGCGGCGAGCTTGAGCGCGCGATCCGCGGCGGTGACCGCGAAGAAGCCCGGCTCGGCGACCACGAGGGCGCGGTCCGACGCGGCGAGGGCCATCTGGGTGAGGCCGTTCAGGGACGGCGGGCAATCGATCAGCACCAGGTCGTACTGGTGGGTGCGCTTGTCGAGGGCGTCGCGCAGGCGCCGCACTTCCCGGGGGGCGGGGGCGGGGGCGTCGAGCACCGCCGAGCGGCTCGAGCCGGGGATGATGTCGAGGTGCGAGGCGGCGTCCTTCGACCAGGGCGCATCGATGATCGACCGGTCGATCGTCTCGGTGCGCGGCGAGGTGAGGACCTCCGCAATGTCGAGCGTGCTCGCCGGCTCGCCCAGCAGGCCGAGCGTCGAGTCGCCCTGCGGGTCGAGATCGATGACGAGGGTGTTCACCTCCTGATGGAGGGCGGCCGAGGCCAGGCCCAGGGTCACCGACGTCTTGCCGACGCCGCCCTTCAGGGAACACACACTCACGATGAACACCCCGCGAGTCTACCGACACGCACCTGCACAGTCGCGCATTCACAGCCGGTAGCCTGCACAGATCACGCCGCCGCCCACCGAAGGAGGGTCCCTCCGTGCCGACCGCCGTCCATCAGCTCGTGCTCGAGGTCCTGCAGGGCTGCGCCGACGCCGCCCTGGTCGAGGCCTCCCGTCTCGGACCCGCCCGGATCGTGACCCCCACCGAGCTCGCCCTCGAGACGGATGATCTCGACGCGGTGCGGTCCCTGCGGCGCGCGGTCTCCGCCTCCACCGCCCTCACCGTGCCTGCGCGGAGACCGCGCGAGCTGCTCGAGACCTCGGTGCAGCAGCGGCTCGGCACCCTCCTCGAGGACCTGGCCCGGCAGCGGCCGCGCCAGCGCTTCACGGGGCTCCGCCTCGAGGCCGCGGGCTCCGACACCCCCGAGATGCTCCGGGTCGCCGAGGCGATCGCGGAACTTGCCGGCGTCGCGCCGGCGGCCGACGGCGACCTCGTCGTGCGGGTGCGTCGCGGACGGGAGGCGGGCACCTGGCAGGTGCTGCTGCGCACCACGCCGCGACCGCTCTCCACGCGGGCCTGGCGGGTGATCAACTATCCCGGCGCCGTCAACGCGACGATCGCCGCGACCGTCCTCGACCTGCTGGAGATCGGCGAGGAGGACTCGCTGCTGGACATGACCTGCGGATCCGGCACTTTCTTGGTCGAACAGCTGCACGAGCTCGCTCCCGCGCGCTCGCACGGCATCGACCTGGACCCGGCGGCGATCGAGGCCGCCGAACGGCATCAGCGGGCGGCGCGCCGCCGCGGTCGGATCGACTGGCAGGTCGGTGACGTGCTCACGGCGAAGATCGAGCCGGGCTTCACCCGGATCGTGACGAACCCGCCGTGGGGCACCCTCCACGGGGAGCACGAGAGCAACCAGCAGCTGCTCGCGGACCTGCTGCGCCGCGCCGCGGAGCTCGCCGCGCCGGAGGCCCGTCTCGGCATCCTCACCCACGAGATCATCCGCATGCACGCGGTGCTCGACGGGGACCGCTTCGGCTGGCGGCCGATCCGCGAGCACCGCTTCTTCCAGAAGGGCCACCACCCGCGGCTGTTCCTGTTCGAGCGCGGCTGAGCAGAGCGCGCCGGGGGTCTCGCGGCAGACGCCGCAGCCCCGAGGTCGCGCGTCAGACGCCGCGGCCCCCGAGGTCTCCCGTCAGAGGCCGCGGCCTCCTGCGGCGAGCGCCCGTCGGCCCGCGTCGTCGCCGTGCACCCGCACCCGCGCGACCCGCTCCCGCCCCGTCGCCCAGAGCAGCAGGTCCACCGGCTCGCCGTGGACCCGCACGCTCGCGTCGGCCGTGCGGGAGCCGACCCGGGCCCCGCCGAGCGGCGAGACCAGCAGCACCCGCACCGGGACCCGCAGGGTCAGGGGCGCCATCAGCCGCACCGCCCGCCAGGCGTCCTCCTGGGAGACCGCGTCGGGACCGCGCGGCTCCCAGCCGTCCTGCGCCCGACGCAGGTCCTCGTGATGGATCAGCTGCTCGGCGAGGCCGCTGAGACGGTCGACCGCGCCGAGCGGCGAGAGGCGGCCGGGTCCCTCCCGCAGGCGCTCGACGAGCGTCTCCCAGTCCGCGGCCCGCAGTTCGCCCTCGACGGCGCGGGCCCGCGCCCCGTAGGGCCCCGGCATCCGCAGGCCCGGCACCAGGGCGCTGTGCCGCTCCCGGAGCAGCAGGTGCACCATCAGCTCACGTGCGTCCCAGCCGGGCAGGATCGTCGGGGCCGCGGGACCGAGCGCGAAGAAGGAGGCGGCGAGGGCCTCCCGCTCGTCGAGATGCGTCGGGGACATGCGCTCAGCCCTCGCTGCTGAACGCGGCGTCGAAGGACAGCTCGGAGGCCGGGTAGTCCAGGGACCGCAGGAACGCGAGCGCCTCCTCGGCGCCGTGCAACCGGTCCATGCCGGCGTCCTCCCACTCCACCGAGATCGGGCCCTCGTAGCCGATCGAGCGCAGCGCCCGGAAGGCGGCGTCCCACGGCACGTCCCCGCGGCCGAAGGAGACGAAGTCCCAGCCGCGCCGCGGATCGCCCCAGGGCAGGTGGGAGCCGAGGCGGGTGTTGCGGCCGGTCATGCGCACCCGGATGTCCTTGCAGTCCACGTGGTAGATGCGGTCCGCGAAGTCGGTGATGAAGGAGACCGGGTCGATCTCCTGCCACATGAAGTGGGAGGGGTCCCAGTTCAGGCCGAAGGACTCGCGGTGGCCGATCGCCTCGAGGGTCCGCTGGGTGGTCCAGTAGTCGTACGCGATCTCGGAGGGGTGGACCTCGTGGGCGAAGCGCACCCCGCACTCCTCGAAGACGTCGAGGATCGGGTTCCAGCGGTCGGCGAAGTCCTGGTAGCCCTCGTCGATCACGTCCTGGCCGACGGGCGGGAACATCGCCACGTACTTCCAGATCTTCGAGCCGGTGAAGCCGATGACGGTGTCGACACCGAGCTTCTGCGCGAGGCGGGCGGTGTTCTTCATGTCCTCGGCGGCCCGCTGCCGCACGCCCTCCGGGTCGCCGTCGCCCCACACCGCCGGACCGACGATCGCCTGGTGGCGGAAGTCGATGGGGTCGTCGCAGATCGCCTGGCCCTTGAGATGGTTGGAGATGGCCCAGACCTTCAGCCCGTGCTTCTCGAGGATCCCGAGCCGCTCGGCGATGTAGTCCGCGTCGTCCCAGCGGCTCGCGTCGAGGTGCTCGCCGGCGACGGCGATCTCGAGGCCGTCGTAACCCCAGCCGGCCGCGAGCTCCGCGACCTCGTCGAGGGTGAGATCGGCCCACTGGCCGGTGAACAGGGTGTGGGGATGAGCCATGGTCGGTGCTCCTTCGCAACGGGCGTCGAGGTCGGATGCAGGTAAGTGGGGTGTCGGCGGCTGGGTTGGCGTGGGCGGCTCGGAGGGGGCTCAGCGCAGGCTCGGTAGGAGCGCAGCGGGAGCTCGAAGGGAGTTCAGAGGGTGATCGTCGCTCCGTCGGCCGCGTCGGAGGCGATGATCGCGTCGAGCACCCGCTGCAGGGCGAGGCCGTCGGCGAAGTCGGGTGAGAAGGGCTCGCCGCCGGTGATCGCGACGAGGAGGTCCCGGGCCTGGTTGGTGAAGGAGTTCTCCCAGCCCAGGATGTGCCCCGAGGGCCACCAGGCGCCGAGATACGGGTGGGACCCCTCGGTGACGAGCACGCGGGTGAAGCCCTGCTCCTCCGCGGGGAGGGTGCGGTCCAGGAACCACAGCTCGTTGAGGTTCTCGAGGTCGAAGCGCAGCGCCCCCTCGGTGCCGTACACCTCGACGGTCAGCTGGTTCTTCGCGCCGGTCGCCATGCGGCTCGCCTCGATCGAGGCGATCGCGCCGCCGGAGAGCTCGAGGGTCGCCCAGGCGGCGTCGTCGACGGTGACGGGCTCGGGGCCGTCGGGACCGGGCCGCTCGGGGACGAGCGTCGCGAGGCGGCCCCGCACCGCGGTGACGCGCTGACCGGTGAGGTACTGGACCTGATCGATGGCGTGCGAGCCGATGTCGCCGAGAGCGCCGGAGCCGGCGGTCTCCCTCCGCAGGCGCCAGCTCATCGGGGAGGCGGGGTCCACTAGCCAGTCCTGCAGATAGGCGGCGCGGACCTGGAGGATGGTGCCGAGCCGTCCCCGTTCCACGTACTCCCGCGCGAGGCGCAGTGCGGCGACGCGCCGGTAGGTGTGACCGAGCGCGGCGACCTGGCCGCGCGCCTGCGCCGCCTCGGCCGCGGCGACCATCGCCTCCGCCTCGGCGGTGTCGTTGGCGAGGGGCTTCTCGCTGAGCACGTGCTTGCCGGCCTCGAGGGCGGCGATCGCGATCTCTGCGTGGAGGAAGCCGGGGGTGCAGACGTCCACGATGTCGACGTCCTCGCGGCCGATGACCTCGCGCCAGTCGGTCGCGTGCTCCTCCCAGCCGAGCCGGTCGGCAGCCTCGGCGACGGCCTGCTCGTCCCGTCCCACGATCACGCGGCGGGCGATCGGCGGGACCTCGAAGGCGGCCTCGACGGTGCGCCAGGCCTGGGAGTGGGCACGGCCCATGAAGGCGTAGCCGATCAGAGCGACGCCGAGCGGGCGGTCCGCTCCGGGGGCAGCGGGGGCGTGTGGGGTGGTCATGGCGTCCTCCTGCGGGGCGGCGAGCGGCGTGCAGGGGCGGGCCCGAGGCGCAGCGCCCCGGGCCCGCACCGGATCAGAGGGTCTTCGCGGCGGGATCGAAGTCCTGCTCGAGCGGGGCGGGTGCCTCGACGCTCGAGGCGATCTCCACCGCGCCGCTGGTCTGCGTCGCCTCGTCGAGCGCGATCATCACGTCCAGGACGTGGGCGGCGAGCTCGCCGGTGAGGCGGTGGGGGCGGCCGGCGCGGATCGCGCGGGCCATCTCCAGGGTGCCGAGGCCACGGCCGGCGATCGGACCGACGGGCGGCTGCGCGGTCCAGTCCTCGGCTCCGCGCAGGGCGTGCAGGGTGTCGCCGTCGAAGACGTTCGGGTCCGGCAGCGCGAGGGTGCCGGTCGAGCCGGTCAGCTCCAGGGTGTGCGGGCGGCCGACCGCGTCGTCGAAGGACAGCTCGACCGCGGCGGAGGTGCCGGAGGCGAAGCGCAGCAGGCCCTGCACGCGGGTGGGGACCTCGACCTCGAAGGTCTCGCCGGCGCGGGGACCGGAGCCGATGGTGCGGCGGTCCACCGAGCGGGAGCCGACCGCGCTCACCGAGGCGACGGGGCCGTAGGCCAGCACGAGGCTGGTGAGGTAGTACGGGCCGATGTCGTAGAGCGGGCCGGCGCCGATCTGGAACAGGAAGTCGGGCGCCGGGTGCCAGGACTCGGGACCGGGGGAGCGGAAGAGGGCCAGGGCCGAGCGGGGCTCGCCGATCGCGCCGTCGCGGAGGGCGCGCAGGGCGCTCTGGACGCCCGCGCCGAGCACGGTGTCCGGAGCGCCCCCGATGCGGAGGCCCTTCTCGCGCGCGATCTCGAGCAGCGCGGAGGCGTCCTCGCGGGTGGTGGTCAGGGGCTTCTCGCTCCACACGTGCTTGCCCGCCTCGAGGATCGCGCGGGAGACGTCGAAGTGCGCGGCCGGGATCGTCAGGTTGACGACGATCTCGATCTGCGGGTCCTCGAGCACGGTCTCGACCCCGCCGTGGACGGGCACGCCGAACTCCTCGGCGCGGGCCTTCGCGGCCTCCGGGCGCAGATCGCCGATGGCGCGCACCTCGATGTCGGGGAAGGAGGTGAGCTGGGTGAGGTACTGCGCGGCGATCACGCCCGCGCCGATGAGGCCGACGCCGACGGGTCCGGTGGTGCTGGTCATGCGGTGTACTCCTGGAGGTGGGTGGTGAGCAGGTCGAAGGACCGCCCGATGGCGGTGAACAGGTCGCCGGAGTGGTTGTCGAACTCGATCACGCCGAGCTCGAGCTGGTCGCCGGCCGCCAGCACGGCGGGGACGTCCATCTCGCCCTCGCCGAGCGGCACCTGATCGTGGACGTCCCCGGTGAGGGGGCCGTCCTTGAGATGCGCGAGCAGGATGCGGCTGCCGAGCGAGGTCAGCAGGTGCGCGGGATCCGAGCCGCCGACGGCGGCCCAGAAGGTGTCCAGCTCGAGTACCACGCGGGGGTCGAGGTGCTCGGCGAGGGTCTCCAGGCCGCAGCGGCCGTCCTCGTGCGGGCGGGCCTCGGCGTCATGGTTGTGGTAGCCGATCCGCACCCCGTGCTCGGACGCGAGCGGGGCGAGGGTGTTCAGCCGGTCCGCGATCGCGCGGATGTCCTCCTCGCGGTCCCACTGCTCGCGGTCCGTGTACGGGTCGATGACGGTGCGCACCCCGAGGGCCGCGGCCGTCGCGAGGACGCGCGAGGGATCCTCGGCACCGAGCAGCGAGGCATGGGCCGACGGGGCGGTGAGTCCGTGCGCCGGCAACAGGGTCCGCAGCGTCTCGGCATGCTCGAGCAGGCCGAAGGGCTCGACCTGGCGGAACCCCATCTCGGCGAGACGGCGGAGGGCCGCATCGGGATCCTCGGCGAACAGGTCCCGGACGCTGTAGAGCTGGACGGAGATCTGCACGGGTGCACCTCGGAGCGACGACGACGACGGAACGCCCACACTATGTCGCTGATCACCGTCGGAGCAAAGGGGGTCCGGGTCGCGCGATGCGGCGGATGCGCGACACTGGGCTCGTGGAGAGACATGTTCGCGCGTGGATGCGCGCCGAGGTCGCCGAGGGCACCGATATCGCGCTGCTCGTCGCCGTCTCGGCGGCGCCCGTCGCCCAGGAGTCCCTGACGGTCGTCGCAGGCGGGGCGGAGCATCCTGTCGGCGAGACCGCCGACCGCTACGGGAACCGGCTGCACCTGCTGAACGGCCTGCCGGCGGGGACGGTGGAGATCGTCTACGCCGCCCGCGGGATCGCTCCCGCCGACGAGGACCCGGTGGAGGACGGCGACGCCGTGCTGCATCTGCGGCCCTCCCGCTACTGCGAGGTCGACGAGTTCACCCGGATCGCGGAGGAGATCGTCGGCGACCGGTCGGGGCTCGAGGCCCTGCAGGCCGTCGTGGACTGGGTGCACGGCCATCTCGACTACGTGCCGGGCTCGAGCAGCATCACCGACTCGGCCCGCAGCACCTATGTGGCCCGGCAGGGGGTGTGCCGCGACTTCGCGCACCTCACCTCGACCCTGCTGCGCGCGAGCGGCATCCCCGCCCGCTGCTCCTCGGTCTACGCGCCGGGCCTCAGCCCCATGGACTTCCATCTGGTGGTCGAGGCGCTCGTCGAGGACCGCTGGCTGCTCGCCGACGCCACCCACCTCGCGCCCCGGGAGTCGATGGTGCGGATCGCGACGGGTCAGGACGCGGCGGACACCGCGTTCATGACCACCCTCGCGGGCGATGTGCGGCTGACCGGAATCCAGGTCACGGCGGTCGTCGACCCCGAGCTGCCGCAGGAGGATCGGTGCCGGGCCGTCCCGTTGCGCTGAGCGATCCGTCCCGACACGGCCCGAGGGCCGCGGGCGTGCAGGGCCCGGCTCAGGCGACGGGCTCGGAGCCCGGATCGTCCTCGGAGCGGGGATCGTCGGTGCGCTCCGGCGTCCCGTCGGCGGAAGGATCCGCGGCATCGTCGGTCGTCGCCTCTTCGGGCTCGTCCTCCGCCACCGCGGCGAGGAACTCCTCGATCTCCGCGGCGAGGTCCTCGCCGCGCGGCACCTCGACGCCGACGCCCGAGGTCAGCATCCGGTCGAAGCGCTGCTCGAGCCCGGAGACCATCTCCTGCAGCTGAGCGGACTCGGCGACCTGACCGGCGACCGCCTCGCGGACGGGGACGGCCTGCGCCTCGAGGGAGGCGACGGGCAGCACCGGGCCGTGCTCCTGGCCCACCGCGCGCAGCAGCGTGATCGCGGCGTCGGGGTAGGCGGTCTCGTGGAGGTACTGCGGGACGTGCGCGACGAGGCCCACGACGTCGTGGCCGGCGTCGGCCAGGCGCACGGTCAGCAGCGCCGTGAACGGGGAGCGCAGCCGGAAAGTGCCCGGCATGGTGCGACGGATCTGGATCGCGTCGGGATCTCCCGCGAATCGCGTCACCGGCAGCTCGCGGGTGTGGGGGACGGGGGCCGGGAAGCCCTGGACCACGAGGGTTCGCTCGATGCCGAGCTGGTCGACCACGATCCGCAGCGCGCTCGCCACCCGCTCCCACTGGAAGGACGGCTCCGGCCCGGTGAGCAGGAAGAACGTCTCGTCCTCGGGGGAGGTGATCTCGTGCAGCAGGATCTCGGGCCGCTCGTAGTCGGTGAAGTGGTCCAGCTCGAGCGTGATCTCGGGGCGGCGGCCCGCGTAGTCGTACACCTGGTCCATGTCGAGGCGTCCGACGACGCGGCTGGGCAGCGTGTTGAGCAGGTGGTCGTCCACGAGCGCCTGGGCGTGGCCGGCGTCGCTGAAGGCGCCGAGGGTCACCAGCAGGGTGCGGCCGCGCAGCGAGCGCGAGTCGACGTGGCGCTCATAGGTGAACAGCGTGGTCGGGTCCATGGTGGCCTCCTGGCGATCGGGCCGGCTCGGCGGCGGGTGACCCTCTGGTCAACGTGCTCGGACCGGGAGGTATTCCGGTCCGAGCGCGGCCAGGGCGCGGTGCTCAGGTGAGGAGCACCACGGTGTCCGCGGCGAGGCGGAGCGCGAGGGCTCCGGTGACCACCAGGAACACGATCCGCACGAACCGGGATCCGAGGCGGAGGGCGAGCCGGGCGCCGAGGTATCCGCCGGCGATGTTCGCCGCGGCCATCAGCCCGCCCAGCAGCCACCACACCTCGCCCTGCAGACCGAAGACGAGCAGCGCCCCGAGGTTGGTGGTGAGGTTGGCGAGCTTCGCGTGGACGCTCGCCTCGAGGAACCCGTAGCCGAGCACGGCGACCATCAGGATGATGAAGAAGCTGCCGGTGCCGGGCCCGAGCACACCGTCGTACAGGCCGACGCCGCCGCCGATCGCCGCAGTGCGCAGCTGATGGCCGCGGCCGCTCCGCCGCGGCTCGTGCACCAGGCCCAGCTGGGGTGTGAGCAGGGTGTACGTGCCGACGGCGAGGAGGGCCACCAGCACCACGGGGGAGAGCCACGGGCGGGGGATGAGGGAGGCGAGTCCCGCTCCGGCTGCACTCCCCAGCAGCGCGCAGAGCACCAGCGGGATCACCGTCTCGGCGACGGGGAGCATCCGCCGCACGTAGGTCAGCGAGGAGACGGCGGTGCCGGCGGCGGAGGCGATCTTGTTGGTGCCCAGCACGGTCGACGCCGAGGTCTCCGCGGGAAGCCCCGTGAGCAGGGCCGGCAGCTGGATCAGGCCGCCGCCGCCCACGACGGCGTCCACCCACCCCGCGAGGAAGGCCGCCGCGAGGAGCAGCACGAGGGTGAGCGCGCCGAGAGCGGCGAGCTGGTCGAGGAGGGGCACCCGAGCACTGTAGGCGAGGGGCGGACTGCCAGTGCCTCCCTCGGCGCCCGGCAACAGGGCAGGATCGGGCCGTCACGGTGCGGTCATCCCTTACCGTGAGCCCCAGACACCGCGGAGAGGAGGGATCGGCATGTCCACTCCCACCCTGCTGGACGTGGCCCGACGCGCCGGAGTCTCCAAGGGCACGGCCTCCAAGGCGCTCAACGACGTGCCCGGCGTCTCCGCGGCCACCCGCGCCCGGGTCGTCGCAGCGGCGGAGGAGCTGGGCTGGACCCCGTCCTATGCCGCGCGCGCCCTGTCCCGCTCGAGCACCGGCGTGGTCGGCCTCGCCCTCGCCCGCACCCCCGAGGTGGTCGGCGCGGACAGCTTCTTCATGGCCATGGTCGCGGGGATCGAGGCGGAGCTCGCGGCGACCGACCACGGCCTGCTGATGCAGCTCGTCCCCGACGCCGGCGCCGAGGCCGAGCTGCTCGGGCGCTGGGCGGCCGAGCGGCGGGTCGACGGCGTCGTGCTGCTCGACCCGCGCCGCGACGACCCGCGCCTGGCCGTCCTCGAGGCGACCGGGATGCCCGGGGTGACGATGAGCTGCGAGGTCCTCTCGCCGCAGCTGTCCACCTTGCTGGCCGACGAGGAGGGGCGGATGCAGGTGATGCTCGACCACCTCCTCGCCGCGGCCGTGCCGCACCGCCATCTCGTCTATCTCGGCGGACCCGCGGAGTTCCTCCACGTCGAGCACCGAGCGCGGCGCTTCCGGGCCGCGTGCGCGGAGCAGGGGATCGGCGGCACCGTGCTGCACTCCGACTACCTCCAGGCTGATGTGGCGCGCTGGGCACACCGGCTGCTGGCGCTGCGGGCGAGCACGGGGGCCCGCGCGGTCCTGGTGGACAACGAGCTGCTCGCCGCCCAGCTGCTGGTCGAACTGGCCCGCACCGAGGTGCGGGTGCCGGAGGACCTCGCGATCCTCGCCTTCGAGAACTCGATCCTGTGCACGGTCACGAGCCCCCCGCTCACCGCCCTGCACCGCAACATCCCGTGGGCCGGACGGGAGCTCGCGCAGATGCTGCTGCGCCGGATCGATGGCCCGGCCGAGGTGGTCCCGTCGGAGATCGGGATGCTGCGCCGGCGGGGGAGCGGCTGAACGGTCGCGACCGTCCGCGGGGAGCCGCCCAGAGGGCGTGCGCAAGCGGGAACGTTCACGCTCTCGACGCCGACGAAAACCGGTTTCGATCGTTACGTGTTCGTGACCTGCACCACGCCCTGTAAATGGTGACGAGGGACTAATTTCTGCTGTCAACGGATCAGAGCTGATCCGCGGCTCCAACGGTGGAGCCCTTCTTGAGAGGCAGTGGTCCCATGTCCCACCGCGGTACTCCCGGCGAGTCCCCTCGCATCACGCTCCCCTCCCTTCCCTCGACCCGGCGCGGCTTCCTCGCCGCCACCGGAGCCGTCGGCGGCGTCGCGGCTCTCGCGGCCTGCGGCGGTGCCACCGGCGGAGGTGGGAACTCCGGCGGCTCGGACGCCGGGGGAGACCTGCCCGGCGTCGGCAACAACGGTGCGGCCGGCAGCGGCCGCAAGGGCGACGGTGCGGATCAGCTGTTCATCGCTGGCTTCCAGTGGAGCCCGCCCACCAACTTCAACACCTTCGCCGGTTCGCCCGCCTGGCCCGCCTCCTCGAACGTCGCGCAGTACATCTACGAGACGCTGCTCCGCTTCAACATCGTCACCGGCGAGCTCAAGCCCGGCCTCGCCGCCTCGCACGAGATCGACGGCACCAGCACCATCACCCTGACCCTCCAGGAGGGCATCACCTGGCACGACGGCAGCGAGTTCACCGCCGACGACGTGCTCTACACCTTCGAGCTCGGCAAGATCGACCCGGGCCTCGGCGTCGCCTCCTTCTGGGTCGAGGTCGACGAGATGACCGCCGACGGCAACACCATCTCCGTCGCGATCAACCAGGACCGCAAGAACGTCGGCACCGTCCTGAACTCCCTCGCCACCCAGTTCATCGTCCCCAAGGCCGTCTTCGAGAAGGCCGCCGCCGAGACCGGCAACAAGATCGCCTCCTGGGAGACCACCGAGGCGATCGGCACCGGGCCTTTCACCCTCGAGCTCGCCGACCAGACCCAGATCATCCTCGCCCGCAACGACTCCTACTGGGGCCAGGAGTTCTACGGCGGCCTGCCCGCGATGACCAAGATCATCCACCCGATCTTCAAGTCCAACGAGGACGGCAACCTCAAGTTCCAGAACGGCGAGCTGGACGTCATGCAGCAGTTCGTCCCGCAGATCTGGAAGATGTGGGAGAGCGGCAAGCCGGTCGGCACCTACCTCCGCGAGGCGCCCTACTACACGCCCGGCTCGATGCCGATGCTGCTCATGAACACCGCCCGCCCCGGCCTCGACGACCCCGCCGTGCGCAAGGCGCTCGCGCACGCCGTCGACTACGCCTCGATCTCCGAGACCGCCATGTCCGGGTACTCCTCCCAGGTGCTCGCCTCGCTGATCATCCCCGACGGCGCCGAGGACCAGT
Organism: Brachybacterium sp. J144; assembly: GCF_036321705.1. Taxonomy (NCBI): domain Bacteria; kingdom Bacillati; phylum Actinomycetota; class Actinomycetes; order Micrococcales; family Dermabacteraceae; genus Brachybacterium; species Brachybacterium sp. J144. The sequence goes on along the minus strand of NZ_JAZDCG010000027.1, from coordinate 5,258 downwards.
GGCTCGACCGCGACAAGGCCTCCGCCGACGGCTGGACCTACGACGCGGCCAAGGCCGAGCAGCTCCTGCAGGAGGCCGGCTACGCCAAGGGCGGCGACGGCTTCTACGCCAAGGACGGCGTGAAGCTCGGCCCCTGGAAGTTGATCACCCCCCAGGGCTGGACCGACTGGAACGCGGCGCTCGAGATCGTCGCCAAGAACCTCCAGGCCATCGGGGTGGACGCGGCGACCAACTTCCCGCAGCAGGCACAGACCCAGTCCGCCATCCAGAACGGTGACTTCGACATGGCCTGCTGGTACGTCGCCGGCACCGGCCCGTCGACCCCGTGGCTGCGCTTCAGCGACGTCATGAGCAACGTGGAGATGGCCCCCGCGGGCCAGACGGCCTACCGCAACTACGGCCGCTGGGAGAACGCCGAGGTCAACGATCTGCTGCAGGCCGCCGCGGCCGCCGCGGACGACGCCACCAAGCTCGAGGCCCTCACTGCCCTCGACGACCTGTACCGCGCGGAGGTCCCGGCCTTCCCGCTCATGTACCGTCCCGACGAGTTCTTCGAGTTCAACGCGACGAACTGGGCGAACTGGCCCGCCGAGGACAACGATTACGCGCCGCCGATGTTCCGCGGCGCGGGCAACGAGTGGATTTTCAAGCTGCAGAAGATCGGCGGCTGACTCACCCGTGGTCCTCGGCCGTTACATCCTGCAGAAGACAGGGTGGTACCTGGTCGCGCTGGTGGCAGCAGTGAGTCTCAACTTCCTGCTGCCCCGGCTCGTCCCGGGCAACCCCGTCGACGTCATCGTCTCCAACCTCGCCCGCGGAGGATCCGTCACCGGCGAGCAGCAGAAGGCGATCTACGAGAGCTTCGTCGCCGAGTTCGGGCTCGACGCTCCTCTCTGGCAGCAGTTCCTCACGTACCTCGGGAAGGTGTTCACCGGGGACCTGGGGACCTCCTTCGCCAACTACCCCGCCTCGGTGAACGACCTCGTCGGCCAGGCGCTGCCCTGGTCCGTGGCGGTCCAGCTGCCGGCGATCCTGATCGGCTGGATCGTGGGCAACCTGGTGGGCGCGGTCGCCGCCTTCCGCGGCGGCAACTGGGACCGCAGCGTGTTCACCTCGTCGCTGTTCCTGTCCTCGATGCCCTACTACTGCCTCTCGATCCTGCTGCTCTACGGGCTCGCGGTCGTGGCTGGGGTGTTCCCGGTGGGCGGCGCCTACTCGCTCGGGCTCACCCCCGAGCTGAGCGTCGAGTTCCTCTGGGACGCGATCAGCTACTACTGGCTGCCGTTCCTGTCGCTGGTGATCGTGTTCATCGGCGGCCAGGCGGTGGGCATGCGCTCGATGGCCATCTACGAGCTGGGCGGCGACTACGTCAACTACGCGCGGGCGATGGGCATCAAGGACAACACCATCACCACGTACATCTTCCGCAACGCGATGCTCCCGCAGATCACCGGTCTGGCGCTGTCCATCGGCACCCTCGTCGGCGGCGCGCTGATCACCGAGCTGGTGTTCAACTACCCCGGCGTCGGCACCCTGCTGTTCAACGCGATCGCGCAGAACGACTACCCGGTGATCCAGGCGATCACGCTGATCATCACCGTGGCGGTGCTCGCGGCGAACTTCGCCGTCGAGATCGTGTACGGCATCGTCGACCCGCGCATCCGCGCGGCCAAGAGCGGGGAGAAGTGAGATGTCGACTCCGAACGCCCCGGTGACCGACGAGGTCACCGCCCCCCGCTCCAACCCCTTCCGCACGATGAACTTCTCCACCCGTTTCTGGATCTCCCTGGTGCTCGTCGCCGGTGTGGTGCTGCTCGGGCTGGCGGGCCTGGTCTACCCGACCGGGTCCGGGGAGAAGGTCGGCTCGCTCTACGACGCGCCCGGCAACGGGCTGATCCTGGGCACCGACAACTTCGGGCACGACGTGCTCGCCGTGCTCATGGCGGGGACCCGTACGTCTCTCATCATCGGCCTGGTCGCCGGGCTCATCGCGACCCTCATCGGCGTCACCGTGGGTCTCGTCGCCGGGTTCGTCGGCGGGTGGATCGAGGAGCTGCTCATGGGCGTCACCAACGTGGTGCTCGCGATCCCGTCGATCATCGTGCTGATCCTGATCTCGATCTCGCTGCCGCAGAGCAGCATCTGGTCGCTCGCGGTGGTCATCGGCATCACGTCCTGGCCGTGGACGGCCCGCGCGGTGCGGGCCCAGGCGTCCTCCGTGGCGACGCGCGAGCACATCGACGTCGCCCGGCTCTCCGGGGCGCGGCTGCCCAGCATCCTGCTGGTCGACGTGCTCCCGTACATCCTGTCCTACGCCGTGATGGCCTTCGTGCTGCAGGTCTCCGGCGCGATCCTCGCCGAGTCGGCCCTGTCCATGCTGGGCCTCGGCCCCTCGGGCACCGACTCGCTGGGCACCCAGCTCCACTGGGCGCTCGCCTTCCAGGCGGTCGCTTCCGGTGCCTGGTGGGCGTTCCTGCCGCCGACGATCGTGCTCACCCTCGTCTCCTTCGGCTTCCTGCTCCTGCAGGCCAGCCTCGACGAGGTCTTCAACCCGCGCCTGCGACGCGGCAAGAAGAAGCAGATGAAGGCCGCCGCGGCGCGCCGGGCGAAGGAGGCGGCGGCCCTCGCCGCCGCGACCCCGTCGGCCGCCTCCGGCTCCGCCGTCCCCACCGGCCCGGGAGGTGCCGCATGATCCCGCAGGACCCGACCGAGCATCCGCGCTCGGCGCCCCTGCTCGCCCGCGCCACCGACGTGCGCTCCGTCTACGGCGGCGGCGAGAAGGACTTCACCGCCGTGGACGGCGTGAGCCTCGAGCTGGGGGAGGGGGAGATCCTGGGCCTGGCCGGGGAGTCCGGCTGCGGCAAGACGACGCTCGGCAACACGCTCGCCATGATCGCCACCCCGCCCCTGTACGTCCTCTCCGGCACCCTCGAGATCGACGACGAGGTCATCGACCTCTCGACCCTCTCGCCGGCGGACGTCAAGCGTCATCGGCCCTATCGCGGCAAGACCGTCTCGATGCTCCCGCAGGGAGCGATGAACGCGATCAGCCCCACGGTGCGGATCCGCAGCCTGGTCCACGACGTGATGCGGGCGCACGACCCCCGGGCCACGAAGGACGAGTCCCTCGACCTCGCCCGGGACCGGCTGAGAATGCTCGAGCTGCCCGTGCGGGTGCTGGACTCGTACGCGCACCAGCTCTCCGGCGGCATGAAGCAGCGCGTCATCACGGTCATCTCGACCCTGCTGAACCCGCGCCTGCTGATCGCCGACGAGCCCACCAGCGCCCTGGACGTGTCCAGCCAGCGCATGCTCGTCGAGATGCTGCTGGCGATGGTCGAGCAGCGGATCATGTCCGGTGTGGTCTTCGTGACCCACGACCTGCCCGTCCTCTCGCAGGTCTCGGACAAGCTCGCGATCATGTACGGCGGCTCGATCATGGAGACCGGGCCCACGCGGCAGCTGGTCGAGGACCCGCAGCACGACTACACCAAGAAGCTGCTCTCCTCCGTGCTCGACCCGACGAAGGACACCCGGGACCGCGGCAGGGACCGGGGGAGCGGCAAGGTCGTGCGGCCCGCCGCCGCAGCACCGACCGCCACCACGGCAGGGGAGACCTCATGAGCGAGAGCACGACCGCACCCGACGAGGGCGGGATGATCACCCGCAGCGTCTCCACCGAGCCGCCGCTGCTGTCCTGCCGTAACGTCACCAAGCAGTTCTCGGTGGCGGGCGGGCACATCACCGCGGTCGACGACGTCAGCCTCGACTTCCCCGAGGCGAGCGTTCTCGCCGTGGTGGGGGAGTCCGGCTCGGGCAAGTCCACCCTGGCGAGGATGCTGCTCCGGCTCATGCCGGTCACCTCCGGCACGATCACCTTCCGCGACCAGGACGTCACGAATCTGCGCGGGGCCGAGCTGCGCCGCTACTGGTCCGAGGTGCAGGCCGTCTTCCAGGACCCGTTCTCGTCCTTCAACCAGTTCTTCACCGTCGGCTCGCTGCTGCGCCGCAGCCTCAAGCTGGCCCAGGTGGGGAAGGACGAGGTCGACGCCCTGATCGAGGAGTGCCTCGGCTACGTGGGGCTCACCCCGAAGGAGGCGCTGCACAAGTATCCGCATCAGCTCTCCGGCGGTCAGCGGCAGCGCGTCATGGTGGCGCGCGCGCTGATGATGCGGCCCAAGGTGCTGCTGGCCGATGAGGCGACCAGCATGCTGGATGCGACGCTGCGCGTGAACGTGCTCAACGTGCTGCACGACCTGCGGGCCGAGCTGGGCCTCACGGTCCTCTTCATCACCCACGACATCGGGCAGGCCACCTACCTGGCCGACCGGGTCGCGGTGATGGAGCACGGCAAGGTGGTGGAGAGGGGCAGCACCGAGGAGGTCATCTTCTCGCCCCAGGCCGAGTACACCAAGCGCCTGCTCGCGGACGTCCCCGACCTCCGCGGGAGCCTCAAGCCGCGCGCCTGAGCACCGGGTCGACGGCCGACGGGGACCGCCTGCAGGCGGCATCCCCGTCGGCCGTCGATCGCTGTGCGGGACCTCCCGCGCTCGACGGCGCGGGCCTGGCACCATCGGGGCATGGCAGCGACGAGCATCATCTGGGACCTCGGCGGAACCCTCGTGGACACCTATCCGGACGTGGACCGGGCCCTCGTGCAGGCCCTCGAGGAGCCGCTCACCCCCGCCCGCCTGCACGAGGTGGCGCTGCTGACGCGCAAGTCGAGCGCCCATGCGATCTCGGTTCTCGCCGAGCGCTACGGCGTGCCGGAGGAGACGCTGCAGGCGGCGTACGACGCGACCAAGGAGACCTGGCGGGTGCAGCCCGCCCCGGTGATGGACGGGGCGCGCGAGGTGCTCGCCGCGGTGCACGCCGGGGGAGGGCTGAACCTCGTGGCCACGCATCGCGACCGCCACAGCGCGCTCACCCTGCTGGAGGGTCTCGACCTCGACGTCGACGACCTCGTATGCGCCCCCGACGGCTTCCCGCGCAAGCCCGATCCGGCCATGCACCTCGCCCTGCTGGAGCGGCACGATCTCGAACCGGCCGCAGTCCTCGCCGTGGGGGACCGGCCGGTGGACGTCGCCGCCGCGCAGGCCGCCGGGATCCGCGGGGTGCTGCTCGGCACCCCGGGCGTGCCGCTGCACGCCGCGGGCGCGCGGCGGATCGACGGGCTGCGCGAGCTGCTGGAGGAGCTCCCGGCGGGGGAGCGGGACGGCACCGGGCAACGCCATGGACAGGGGTGACAATGCAAACCT